>NZ_JAOARI010000020.1 GCF_025210605.1 Halodesulfovibrio sp.
GTTTCAAGATGTCTTCGACGACGCTGCCGCGGGCTTCAAGAACCTTTCTCGAAGAAAGGTTCTTGAAAATCTCCAAAGACTTTTACTCGCGAGGTCAGCCCTTTTTTTACACCACCTCGCGGCTTACGCACCACTACCTTATTTAATTAAAGCGCTAAGCAAAAATCAAATCTCCCCCAGTTAACGCTGAAATAACCTGTCGAAAAAGACTAACAACTTCATATCCCGCATAAAAGAAAATTTACCTAATCGGGGTCAAGGGGACGCGTCCCCTTGCGGGGGTGCAGGGGGCAGCGCCCGCCTGCCCGTCGGAGACACCCCACCTTCGTTCGCCTGCCTGTCGGAAACAAAAAAAGCGGAGCACCATTACTGACACTCCGCTTTTTTGCATTCTCTAAAATTTACAGCTTAGGAATAACGATCTCGCCTGCTGACACCATCTCTTCAATCTGGGCAACATCTTTGTCCCCACGACCGGAAAGGCAGACAATCATAATCTGATCTTTGCCCATCTGCGGTGCCAGCTTCATTGCGTGCGCAAGAGCATGGGAAGATTCAATTGCCGGAATGATACCCTCTGTGCGTGACAAGGCAAAGAATGCATCCATCGCCTCTTTATCACTTACATATGCATATTCAGCACGACCAGCATCTTTGAGGAATGCATGTTCCGGCCCAACGCTTGGGTAGTCCAACCCAGCAGAAATAGAGTACACTTCTGCGGCTTCACCATTTTCATCTTTAAGCATGTATGAATTAAATCCATGCATAATGCCCGGTTCACCAAGACTTAATGACGCAGCATGCTGACCATATTCAAGGCTACGTCCCGCTGGCTCTACTCCAATAAGACGAACGCCCTCTTCTTCAATAAAATCAGCGAACATGCCGATTGCGTTTGAACCACCACCAACACAAGCAAGACAACAGTCTGGCAAACGTCCTTCCTGTTCAAGAATCTGACGTTTAGCTTCTTTACTGATTACATGCTGAAATTCGCGAACGATTGTCGGGTACGGATGTGGCCCTACTGCTGAACCAAGGAGATAGAAGGTGTCTTCTGAAGACTGAACAAGTTCTGCAAGAGCTTCGTCAACAGCTTCTTTCAAAGTGCGCTGTCCACTAGTTGCAGCTACAACTTTAGCACCCATCATCTGCATGCGGAATACGTTAAGCTTCTGACGCTCAATGTCCACTTCACCCATGTAAATGGTACATTCCATACCCATGAGAGCAGCAGTTGCAGCAGTTGCAACACCATGCTGACCTGCGCCGGTTTCAGCAATGATGCGCTTCTTGCCCATACGCTTTGCGAGCAAAATCTGTCCGATTGTATTGTTTACTTTATGTGCACCAAGGTGGTTCAAATCTTCACGCTTAAGGTAAATTTTTGCGCCACCAAGCTTTTCGGTAAGATTAGAACAGAGATAGAGAGGAGTTTCGCGACCTGAAAACTGTGTTAAGTAGTAGTTGTACTCTTTGATAAATTCAGGATCGTTACGGTATTTTTCGAACGCTGCTTCGAGCTCTGCAAGAACTGGCTTCAACGGTTCCGGAACATACTGTCCGCCGTATTCTCCAAAAAAACCCGCTGCTGTAACGTCATTGTTCACTGCTGTAGACATAATGAGTCTCCTTAATATGTTACGGCAGTGCTTAGACCATAAAAAAACCGCGGTCAGTTTGCACTACCGCGGTTTTAGTAAGTTCTACGTAAATTTTTTACGCAGACAACAACAACAATCCACGGCGCTAATTACCAGCGCCACCACCAATTACGAAGAGAAAGAATGGATGAATTGTTTGTTTTCTGCATATGGAAACTGTAAAGCGAGACTCTTTGTTCTGTCAACAAAATTTGTTTTAAAAAGATGAGATTACCTTAACCGCGCTTCAATAACAGCCAAAGCGCGTTCATAACTTGTTTTGTCCCACCCTGACGTTCTTGCAGCCATGTTGAAAAACGTTTCCGAGTAACCTCAGGCTTTGCAGCGCGTTTCAAAATTCGCATAAGCTGGGCAAAAACACCGTCCACATCTTCCATAGAGTAGACCATTTTTTCGTCGATAACGCCTGCTGCCCACTGAAAGTTATGAAAACTGGTGCCGATTACCGGATTTTTGCCGCATGCAAGCGGCTCCAAGAAATTCTGTCCGCCAAGCGGAGCAAGGCTCCCACCCACAAAAACAGCGCGGGCAAGCTGATACGCATAGCCAAGCTCACCAAACGTGTCCCATAAAATAACGGTGCCCGGAGCCGGAGGTTCCGTGATTTTTGAACGCAGAACAACAGGGAGTTGTGCCCCGTTCAACATCATTTCCCACAAACCGACACGTTCCATATGGCGTGGAAACAACGCGATACTTGTCTTTGGTCGTGCTTCTTTGAGACTACGAACAAGCTCCAGCACATCAGACTCTTCTTCTTCGCGCACAGACCCTAACACAACCAGAGGCGTATTCTTTTTGAGCACCTTACCCACGAGTGGGTTTTTCGCCGTCTTGGAACCAACGGATACGCTGTCGAATTTAATATTGTTCATTGTGTACACGCCCTGTTCACCGAAAAGGGCTGCATATCTTCGTGCATCTTTGTCGGAAATAGCGTGTACCATTGCCGGGCGTATGCGTCGCCAAAATTCTGGAGTAGCAAGGTAGCCAGCGAGGGAGCGAGGATTCATTCGACCATTAAACACGGCAACAGGGATATTCATTTCAGTACAGGCTGACATAAGCCCCGGCCATAGCTCTGTTTCAAGCAATACAACAGTTTGCGGAGCTACCATTTCTACAGCGCGTTTCATTAAGTGCGGCTGGTCATATGGAAAATAGTTCACAAGAACATCAAGATAACTTTTTTCTTGAGCTGCCCATGCCTTAGCTTTCTCTAAAACTTCAATCCCCTGCTTGGTGCATGATGTAAGCAGAATAGTCAGCTGCTGATCGTCCGGCATCTCGCGAAGCATTTGCCACGCAAGAAATGCCTCACCACCAGAGGCAGCCTGAATCCACACATGTGCCCGTTTTGACCAGCCATACGGCACAAGCCGTTGGGAGAGTCCATGTTTCAAACGTTTATTGCGATCAAGAACAGGTCGGGCAATACGCCATGCAGTCCCATAGGCTGCAAGCATCATATTGTGCGAGAATCCAAGGCTCATAAGGCATCCTAAGTTTGAGAGTGAGTCTGCTTTAGGTAATTTCTTACGCTAAGCACATGACAACACCGAACAGAGCACGAAAAAAGAACAGTTCAGGCAGCAGCCGGAACACTCCGTTGCAGCTAAAAGCGCAACACTACTGCTGCGCGGCTAATCCAAGTTCAATCAATCTTGCGATAAGGTCATCAAAAGAAAGTCCGATTGCAGCGGCTTCCTGAGGGAGTAAACTTGTGGCAGTCATACCCGGTAAGGTATTTACCTCCAGTAAGTGCAAACTGCCGTCCGGTGAATAAATAAAATCTGCCCGGCTGTAACCACGCAGTCCAAGAGCATTGTGGGCTTTTAAAGCAAAATCCTGCACCTGAGCTGTAATTGCTTCCGGCAATGGGGCAGGACAAATCTCCCTAGCACCACCCGGACGATATTTTGCTTCGTAATCAAAAAAGATAGAACCGTCTGCCGGTTCAATAAGAATCGGAGGAAGCGCAATATCACCAAGCACGCCACAGGTAACTTCTACACCTTCAATTAGCGGCTCGACAATAAGCTCGCTTTCGGTTGCGAATAAGGCATCAAGGGAATCTGCAAGTTCACTTTCACACGCAACGCGTGAAAGTCCCAGGCTTGAGCCGCCTGTGTTTGATTTTATAAATACTGGATACGAAAATTTAGGGCGCCATTCTTCAGACGGACGTTTCGCTAAAAACTCCCACTCGGCAGTTGGCAGTCCGTTATCAAGAAAAATCTGTTTAGAAACAGATTTATTAAGCGCAAGGAATGAACCAGTGGCACAACTTCCCTGAAACGGGCAACGGACGGAAGCCAACATAGCCTGCACCATACCGTCTTCCCCCGGAGAACCGTGCAGGTTAATAAACGCAAAGTCATGCTCCCGCGCAGCGTCAAGCAGTCCATCGAGAGAATGCTGCGGATCAAAAAAAGTAACTGAATGCCCAAGACGAAGCAGCGCTTCGTGTATTCCTTTGGCACCATTAAGCGAAACTTCACGCTCGCTAGACCAGCCGCCCGCGATTAAAAGAATGTTCATGTAACGAAATTCCTAACTGTTCGGAAAAGGCTTGCTCAATTTTTTTGGCAAGCACCTTTGCTTTCATTATATTTTCAATAATCTTGTCTGATTTTCCATAACGGACAACAAGATCTTCAAAGCGTTCATCAAGCGATACAACGCAATCATGCATCACACGCTTGTCTGCGTAGATAATAGCCAGCGGCAAAAAACACAAATCAGAATCTACAGGCCAATCCCAATGCACATGGTGCAAGACACCTTGCGCAACGTAGGGGTTACCTGTTTCAGACAACACTATAGAGCCGCCAATCCATGCATGATCGCCACCATATTCAATAGTATACGCCTTGGCGATATCGTGCAGTAACGCACTCGCCGTAATGCTTTCCACAGAAATTTTCAGCCCGCGTTCCACAGCAACTTTACCAAGCGTGGTGGCGATGTGTGCAACCTGCTCGCTATGCGCCCGAATATGTTCTGGCATATCATATTTATCCCACAACGCGTTACACTCTGCATTGGAAGGGATATGCCACTTCGGATTCACAGGAAAATGGTGAAAAGGAAGAGACTTACGCTTTGCACATTGCGTCTGTTGAGAATTTGACTGTGACCGCATAAAAACCTCTGTGTGTCCGGCAAGATAATTACAAAAAAAGAACGGCTTTCATCTTTTTGTAGCAAGTGGGTGCAAAAAAAGCAAAGGCAGCATATAGCGCTACTTTTTCACCCCGTTGACACCGCCAAACTGAAAGCGTAGCAGTATTCAGTGTGCGGATACCCTGCCGCGTCTCCTATGATCCAACCATGTTTTAAGGATGTATACCATGAATGTATCTGATTCCTTTAAAGACCCAGAATTATGTAAAAAACTTCTGGATCAGCTGCATAAGGAGCTTGATTCTCCGCTTCGTTTTATGGAAGTCTGCGGCACGCATACTGTAGCAATTTTCCAGAGTGGTCTTCGCCCGTTACTACCAAAAGAAATCGTGCACCTGTCCGGTCCCGGCTGCCCTGTGTGTGTCACACACGAGAGTGAAGTTGCAGCATTTCTTGATCTGGCAGGAAAAGACGGCGTAATTCTCGCTACTTTTGGTGACCTTATGCGCGTTCCCGGTCCCAAAGGGCGTAACCTGAAGCTTGCTAAAGCTGAAGGCGCACGTATTGAGATAGTATACTCTCCACTCGATGCACTCAAGCTTGCTCAAGATAATCCGAACGACACTGTAGTATTCCTTGGGGTAGGGTTTGAAACAACAGCACCGACCATTGCTGCTTCCATCCAGATGGCAAAGCATCAAAACCTCACAAACTTCAAGGTGCTTTCATTCCACAAGCTGGTACCACCTGCACTTAAAGTGCTTCTTGATGACCCTGAATGTGCGGTCGATGCTTTCCTTCTGCCGGGGCACGTATCTACTATTCTCGGAATGGAGCCGTACCACTTTGTGGCTGAGCGCTACAACACACCGGGCGTTATCACCGGATTTGACCCTGTCGATATTCTGGAATCGTTGCTGATAATGATCGAACAACGCAAACAGGGTAAAGCATCTATTGTAAACCAGTACAAACGCGCTGTTTCTGATTCTGGCAATGCCAAAGCACGCGAAATTATGTTCTCTGTATTTAATGTTGCAGAAGCACAATGGCGCGGGGTTGGCACTATTCCAGAAAGCGGTCTGGTTATTAACGACGAATACGAAAATTTCGATGCCCTTAAAGCGTTGAACATTACTCTGACAGATGTTCCGCAAACTCCGGGCTGTAAATGCGGAGAAGTGCTTAAAGGAAAAATGCAGCCGAACGACTGTCCATTATTCGCTAAAGCATGTACCCCTGCAAAACCGGTAGGCCCTTGCATGGTTTCCACAGAGGGCAGCTGTGCGGCCTACTTCAAATATCAGGTGACAGAATAATCATGAGCGAATCTACACTCCTTCTCGATCACGGAAGCGGAGGTATGGCTTCCAACCGTCTCATTGGCGACCTCTTTTTTAAACACTTCGGCAATCCAATTCTTAACGAAATGAACGATGCCGCTCTGCTGGACATTTCCGGCCCTGTCACCATGAGTACAGACAGCTATACTGTCGACCCGATTTTTTTCCCCGGCGGCAACATTGGCACACTGGCAGTGCACGGCACTGTTAACGACGTAGCCATGCTCGGCGCAACCCCACGTTATCTTTCTTGCGGCTTCATTATTGAAGAAGGGCTGGAAATGAGCACGCTGGAAAAAATTGTTATCGAAATGGCAGAAGCAGCCAAAGAAGCAAATGTTCTCATCGTCACAGGTGATACCAAGGTTGTACCACGCGGCTGCGTTGATAAAATCTTCATCAACACAACCGGCATCGGCGAACTGATTCTTCCAGAAGCAACATCCGGTGCGCACGCAAAAGCTGGAGACGCTATCCTTGTTTCCGGCACAATGGGCGATCATGGACTCACCGTTCTTTCCAACCGCGAAGGACTGAATTTTGCCACCGATGTGCAAAGTGATTCTGCGCCCCTTAACCACATCATCGAAGCACTTATTACCGAAATCGGCGACATCCACGTACTGCGTGACCCGACACGCGGTGGTCTTGCCACAACACTCAACGAAATTGCCGGACAGTCCAACGTCAGCATTAAACTTGTTGAAAACCAAGTTCCCGTGCGCGAATCTGTCCGTAACGGCTGTTCGTTCCTCGGTCTTGACCCGTTCTACCTCGCAAACGAAGGCAAGCTCATCTGCATTCTTCCGCAAGAAAAAGCAGAGGCAGCATTAAAACTCATGCGATCAATGAAATACGGTGAAGGCGCAACACAAGTAGGTACAGTGCTCGACCCAGAAACTTCACCCGGTAAAGCCGGACAAGTTATTCTCGAAACGCCTCTCGGCGGGCATCGGCTGCTCAACATGCTTGAAGGTGAGCAGCTACCGCGTATTTGTTAAGAGAAAAGGTCTTCGACGAGCAGGCGGGCGCTGCTTGAAAAAGTCTCCGACGGCGCTGCCGCGGGCTTCAAGAACCTTTCTCGAAGAAAGGTTCTTGAAAATCTCCAAAGACTTTTACCCGCGAGATCAGCACGTCTCTTACAACACCTCGCGGCTTACGCGCCACTACCTTACTCAATAAAAAAACAAGGGCTGTCCTGTATATGCAGGTCAGCCCTTTATGCATTCTTCAATTCGAAGAAATTAAAATTATTCGCACAGTTCCAAAAAACATTCCCCTAATCGGGGTCAAGGGGACGCGTCCCCTTGCGGGGGTGCAGGGGGCGGCGCCCACCTGCCCGTCGGAGACTCGCCGAAGGCATACCGACTGCGCACATGCTAATGATGATTAAAAAGGTCTCCGACGGCGCCGCCGCGGGCTTCAAGAACCTTCTCGAAGAAAGGTTCTTAAAAATCTCCAAAGACTTTTACCCGCGAGATCAGCACGTTTCTTACAACACCTCGCGGCTTACGCGCCACTACCTTACTCAATAAAAAAACAAGGGCTGCCCTGTATATGCAGGTCAGCCCTTTATGCATTCTTCAATTCAAGGAAATTATAATTATTCGCACAGTTCCCAAAAACATTCTCCTAATCGGGTCAAGGGGACGCGTCCCTTTGCGGGGGTGCAGGGGGCAGCGCCCGCCTGCCCGTCGCAGACTCGCCGAAGGCATGCCGAATACGCACATGCTAATGATGATTAAAAAGGTCGCCGACGGCGCCGCCGCGGGCTTCAAGAAGCTTTCTCGAAGAAAGGTTCTTGAAAATCTCCAAAGACTTTTACTTGCGAGATCAGCACGTTTCTTACAATACCTCGCGGCTTACGCGCCACTACCATACTCAATAAAAAAACAAGGGCTGTCCTGTAGATGCAGGTCAGCCCTTTATGCATTCTTCAATTCAAAGAAATTATAATTATTAGCACAGTTCCAAAAAACATTCCCCTAATCGGGGTCAAGGGGACGCGTCCCCTTGCGGGGGTGCAGGGGGCGGCGCCCGCCTGCCCGTCAAAGACATCTCAAAACCTACGAAACTACACAATCATATTACCAATCAATCGCAGGCTGGTTATGTTCACGAAGCCAATCATTTGTAAGGATGAAGTGATTGC
This sequence comes from Halodesulfovibrio sp., assembly GCF_025210605.1. NCBI lineage: Bacteria > Pseudomonadati > Thermodesulfobacteriota > Desulfovibrionia > Desulfovibrionales > Desulfovibrionaceae > Halodesulfovibrio > Halodesulfovibrio sp. The sequence goes on from NZ_JAOARI010000020.1 coordinate 8,289, forward strand.
AACCAAAGAAACCTCGCGATGCTGACAGCGGCGACGGATGCACTGATTCAAGAATGCAGTGGTTGTTATCGGCAATCAATGGTCGTTTATCTTGTGCATGTTTTCCCCAAAGAAGAAACACGAGATTGGAGCGATTCCGGCTAACTGCCTTGATGATATCATCTGTCACGGCATTCCAACCAAGCTTTGCATGCGATGCAGCTTTGCCTTCTTGAACCGTTAGGGTTGCGTTAAGAAGAAGGACACCTTGCTTAGCCCAACGAGTAAGGTCAGTTGGAACTTCGCGCTTCACTCCGTTGTGAAACTCTGCATCAATTTCCTTGAAAATATTTCTGAGCGATGGCGGAAATTTTGCACCTTCCTGCACGGAAAACGATAAACCATGTGCTTGCCCTGCACCGTGATACGGGTCCTGCCCCAAGATAACAACGCGCACCTTATTGAAAGGCACAGCCTGAAGTGCTGCAAAAACTTGATCCTCAGGTGGGAAAATTGTGTTCTTTTTGCGCAGCTCTGCCACTTTTTGCAGAATGCGTTCGTGCCTGCCTTCTCGAAAATACGGGACAGCTTCGCACCAATCGTTTGGAATCATGCCTTTCTTCTCCTGTCTAAAAAAAGACGGACAGGTCTCCCCGTCCGTCTTACCTAGCGAATATACGGTTTAGTATAGCAATGTGTTATAGCTAATAAGCATTGCTATCCGCTGCCAGACTCAACTTATGCTTCAGGCGTATCCTCAAGTCCGAGTAATGCTGTCGCGAAGTCCGCACCATTAAACGGTCTGAGGTCTTCCATTTTCTCACCAAGTCCAATGTAGGTAATCGGAAGATTAAATTCCATTGCGATTGCTACAACGATACCGCCTTTTGCAGTGCCATCAAGCTTTGTAAGAATGATCTCATCAAGATGAGCAACTTCATTAAACAGCTTAGTTTGTGACAGCGCATTCTGACCGGTTGTTGCATCAATTGTAAGAATAGTACGATGCGGTGCGCCTTCATGCTTTTTGCCGAGAACATTACGAATTTTCTGTAACTCGTCCATCAAACCTACCTTGGTCTGAAGACGTCCGGCGGTGTCAACAAACAGAAGGTCGTAGCCGCCTTCTACTGCTTTTTCCACTGCTTCATAGGCTACAGCGGCTGGGTCAGAGTTCGCAGACTTAGCATGGAAATCTACTCCAATACGATCTGCCCATACCTGCAACTGTTCAATAGCGGCGGCGCGGAAGGTATCACCTGCGGCGATAAGCACTTTTTTACCCTGAAGCTGGGCACGGTACGCAAGCTTTGCAATCGTAGTTGTTTTACCAACACCGTTAACACCAACCATAAGAACAACTTCCGGCATGTTAACGGCAGTGATGCGAGGACCTGTTTTGAAGATTTCTTCCAGTTCTTCGCGCATAAATTCTTTAAATTTCGCTGGGTCTTTTGTACCTGCCTTGCGTACACGCTCACGCAGACGCTCAACGAGCTTCATCGTCGGTTCAAAACCAACGTCAGACATAATGAGAATTTCTTCAAACTCTTCCCAGAAAGATTCATCAATCTCTGAATGCGTTGCAAGCAACCCGTCAATCTGCTTTGTAATTTGCTCTTTAGTTTTGGAAAGACCTTCGGAGAGTTTTAAGAACAAACGTGAACGTTCGTCTTCTTCATCTTCAAGATCAAGAGCAAGTGCCAAGCGATACTGAAGTTCGGAACGAAAATCGCTGACATAGTCATATTCCATGTCATCGAGCCAGTCTGCAAACTTAGTAATAAATTCTTCAGCTTCATTTTTTGGAGCATCAAGAGCATCAAAGAAGAAACGGAGGCGTTCCCATAACGGGTCACCAACTTCCTCAATGCCATCCAACACATGCTCAAGCCAAACGGAAAGCTTTGGCTCAGCGCCACGCAATGCAACAGTGAGGTCTTTCTGCCACTGAGGTTGATCGTCTGCTACAACGGTGGCCGTTTCAGGAGTAGCAGGCTCCATAGCTGCAACAGGTGCAGGCTCAGGAACAGATTCCACTACAGGTTCTGAAATGACTTCTGGCTCAATTACTTCTGGCTCTGGAGTTGGCTCTGGTTCTACAACGACTTCTGGCTCGGCTACAGACACCGGTTCAGCAGGAACTTCGATTTCTGCAACTTCAGGTTCAACAACTTCTTCAACTTCAACTGATGGCTCAACGATAGCTTCCTGTTCAACGGCGATTTCTGGCTCAATAACAGGCAGCTCTTCAATTTCTGGCTCTATTAAAACTTCAGCTTCAGCCTCAGGTTCTTCTGTAAGAATAAATTCCGGTGTCAGCGTAATTTCTACCTGCTCACCAGCAGGCTCTTCTTCAGGCTCCGAAACAACTTCAACAGTCTCACTGTCCTCTACCTGTTCCTCAAGTTCGACAGTTTCGGCTTGCGAATCTTCCTGCGCCTCTTCAGCAGCTACCTGTTCAGAATCCGTTGATTCTTCTACAACACCTTCCGGCGTTTGCTGTTCAGGAGAATCCTCAGTTGTCCAAAGTCGTTTCAGTTTCGAAAAGAACCCCATAGTCCATCCTTTATTATATAGCAGAGAGCACACTCTCTGTCGTTTTTATCGTACATCCAAGTCGGAATACTTTGCTCATTACCGCTTTAGAGTCAAGTACCCAAAGCTTGCCGATACTGTTAGCAAAGTCGGCAGCAAGCAACTTACGGTAATCCATTGCAGGATTATGCATCAAAAAACGCATTCTTCGTATCAATAGTAATGTCAGCCTCTGTTTTTCTACAGCGCTTACAAAGGTCACAGTACGATCAATAATCTATACTATCTAATTTTTTTATACTTTTTCACTACAGCAGGAAGTATCTTTATCACAAACACACGATAGCCTGTAGTAGCTCTCCATTATTGACTATTTATATCTTTTCTATATTCTTGTAGTTCTTTTACGCAGTGTTCGTTTATTTTGCATAGAAATTACAGGGGAATGCATGCAAAGCTCCAAAACCAACAACATCGTACGATTCTTTCGCGGTTCTTCTCTTTCCCGCAATCTATTACTTGGTATAATTGCTATTGTATGCGCAACGATGATGTTGATAGGAATCTATCACTACTCTCAAATCTACCGACACGCTCTAACAGTAGTGCAAAATGAAACAAATTCACGAATAGATAATCTTGCAGAAATCCTTTCACTCCCTGTATGGAATGTTGACCAAGATACTGTTGAACGCGTTATCTCTGTATTTTCTGAATCTGAAACCGTACTACGCATCCGCATTGAAGAACCGGATGGAAAACTTATTGCTGATTACATAAGTGATACTAAAACTCCTACCGACACTGTCATTTCCCGAAATATTTTTCACAACAATCAGCAAATTGGTAGAATTACGACACACCTCAGCTTTACTGCATTTAAAGAAAGACAACTCACCAAGCTACTGCATGATATCGCTATTCTTGCGCTTTTACTTATTGCTATCCTCATTTTGACGCAAAAAATATTAGAGATATATCTCAAAAGACCGCTCAAACAACTAAGTGAAATGATAGACCAGCTACGGGCGGGAACCTATTCTGACCACTACCCGACGCTGCGTATTCGCGAATTACAACAGATTGCTACAAATTTTAATGAAATGGCAAAGCAGGTTGCACTGCGCGAAACTGAGTTGACTGAAATTAACGAGCGTCTGCAAGAAAATATTGAAGAACGAAAGCATGTTGAATACCAACTGCGTACAAGTCAGGAGCAGTTCAGTCTTATTGCCGCAAGCACAATGGACGGCATTATTGACCGTAACTTCGGGCAGGACTTTTTAATCTATACCCCGCGCTGGAAAGAGTTGCTAGGCTATGCAGATGCAGAACTGACAAACTCTCTTGCAGCTTGGCTTGAACGAGTGCACCCTGATGATCGAAACATCAGCCGACTACTGTTTGACGGCTATATCTATGATGCATCCGGTCGCTCAGAGGTTGAATATAGAATGCTCCACAAAGATGGAAAGTACCGTTGGCTTCTTGGGAGAGGTCAAGTGCTTAACAATCGAGATGGAGAACCCTACCGATTTATTTGCACTCATTCAGACATTACCCCCAAGAAACATGCAGAACAGCGCCTTATTTCTACTAAAGAAATGCTGCAAAATATTATTAACTGCATGCCGTCACTCATTGTCGGAGTAACAGAGCAGATGACAGTAACGCTCTGGAATGACACCGTTGAGGACAGCACTGCCATTAGCGCTAGCGATGCAGAAGGAAAACGCTTCAGACAACTGCTTCCTGAACTATCCTTCATCGAAAAGCATATCCACGAATCGTTAACAAATGTCGTTCCGGTCACAGTACCCAAAGTAACATCCATTCGAAAAGGTGTTCCGGTTACCTATGACATTGTTATTTTTCCGGTTACCATCAGCAGCGAACACATCGCCGTACTGCGAATTGATGACATTACTAAACGATTACGGATGGAAGAACGCATTATTCAAACAGAAAAAATGGCTTCCATCAGCGGACTCGCCGCAGGCATGGCGCATGAAATCAACAATCCGCTCGGGGGGATTCTCCAAGGGGCAGTCAATGTACAACGTCGCTTCAGTACAGAGCTTACGCCAAACGTTAACGCAGCCGAAGAATTAGGAATATCTCTTGAACAAATAAATGAGTACATGAAGAAACGGCAAATATTCGGTCTTCTTGATGATATCACAGAGAGTGGAAGGCGTGCAGCATCTATTATTTCAAATATGCTTGAATTTAGCAGAAGCTCTGACACGCTGCGAGTTCCTGCAAACATTCATGAAATTATTGAGAAATCAATAGACCTTGCAGCAAACGATTATCTGCTGAAAACGGAACAACAATTCAGCAAAATTACGATTATCAAAGAATTTGACGAGTCTGTTTCTCAAATTTCTTGCGCACCACAGGAAATTGAACAAGTTCTTCTCAATTTGCTTAAAAATGCTGCGCAGGCATTTACTTCCATGACTCCAGCAGTAGAGAAGCCTACAATTGTTATCACGACTCAGCAGTCAGCTTCCGGCGTAATGATTACTGTGGCAGATAACGGCCCAGGAATGGACGAAGATGTGCGTAAGCGTATTTTTGAACCATTCTACACAACAAAACCGGTTGGAGACGGCACTGGGCTTGGGCTTTCTGTTTCATATTTTATTATTACGAACAATCACAGCGGTACAATTTCTGTAACCTCTGCTAAAAAACAAGGCTCAACCTTCAACGTATACCTGCCACACGCAATGTAGCAGCATGGTTACTTTGGGCTTGATCCCAGTCCTACCGCACAAAAAAAGTGCACAATTTCCGGTGACCGGTGTGTTAAAGAGGCAACCTCTAAAACCTATGCTGTGCACGAACTTTGGGGTAACAATCCCTCCCCGCGGCAGGGGCAACTCTATTTGCCATTATGGTCAGACCGATTTTCCGTAGTGTAACACCTCCTGTTGAGGTTATTCTCAAAAACGCCTTAGACACGGTATGCGCTGGTCGAGGATCAACCATTCGCGTGTGCTCCTGACAGGTCACATCGCGCCCGCGCATTCTGAGGGGATAGATGCCTGCATCGCTTTATACTGCGCTTGAGCCATCTGTGATAGCCTCTACCCTGACAAGCCTAGAGACGATCCACAGTTCTCATCAGTTACTAATAAAGTAACACATGATTATGATCTGTCCAATCAAAATGAATCATACGCATCACGGAAAGCAGCAGGCACATTCATCGTATCATTTCCGCAGAATACAAAATCCCGTCTTCTCATTCCGTCATAATGCCGGTGCGTAGCCCTCTATTATTCTATGCTTTTTTTTTCTCATGTTTTTGCGTTATAAAGAACGACTGTGAAATGCGCGAAGGTAAAATTTTTTTTACCCCGTTAGATAGTTCCACGAAACATACGCAATTTAAAGGCTAAACCATTTATCGTATTCTAATGTTATAGACCATCTACCTAGCTTAGGTATTTCAAGCTATATCTTGGTTCATCGCCAAAATAGCACAAGTACAGCTATGCAAACATGCTCATCAGCCGCTACATATTTCCTTGGCTTCTATTACGCATTTTTACAACGTGCACTCAACTGCTAAGAACTTTTTTGGAACGTACGTCAAAATCGTTCCCCAATTTTTTTTGACCGTCTCATATCCTAATGAGCATTCTCGCTACCCCTTTAAATTCGGGGGTAATAGTAAATGAGTACAACAAAAATCGTATGCAACAGCTGTCTGCCACACCTTTGAAAAATAGTTTTTCGCATTAGATTATAACATGTTATAATCAAAAATACGCTCATCGCTCATGTGACATCCTCAGTCCGTGCAAAAAATTATACTACTTTTTCTAGGCTTCCCCCCTGCTGGTACAATTTTTTCTACCCTTAGATTTCACAAACAAATCACCCAAAAACAATTAAGCCATACATATCAAAGAGTTAAGCAATCACAGCGGGCATTGATATTTTTGGCACATATCATGCTATACAAAAAGTACTTCTTAAATTCACTAAAGACATATTTCGGCTTGAGGTGGCTCCTCAAGCCTTTGTCTTTTGTAGCAAGGAATATTCAGCACAACTGAACCCCTTGCCATCCTTTGAAAATAAAAAAAGCGCTCTTACGGATAGTATCCGTAAGAGCGCTTTTTTTATTGGTAATCTAACCTATTTTACCATGCCGCGTTCCCAGTCAATACGATTAATAATCGTCTGAGAAAGTTCATCAAGCCCCAATCGGGTTTTGGCAGCAATGTGAATAGCTTTCGGATACAAATGCGTTAATGCATCTTGCTGCTCTTCATCGAGCGTATCCCATTTGTTCAAAATCAGCAGTGTTGGAATTTCATGCAAGTCCATATCTTCCAGAATACGCTCAACCGCTGCAACCTGCTTTTCAAGCTCTGGGTGCCCAGAATCTGCCACATGCAGCAACAAATCTGCTGCTTCAAGCTCTTCTAGCGTTGCACGAAATGCTTCCCGCAATTCTTTTGGAAGATTTCGGATAAATCCTACTGTGTCCGTCAAAATCAATTCACGCTCTTCAGGAAAACGCAGACGACGTGTTGTAGGATCAAGCGTTGCAAACAATTTGTTTTCTGCAAGCACTGTTGAATTGGTTAGCGCATTCAACGTCGTTGATTTGCCAGCATTCGTGTATCCAACAAGAGCCGCTACAGGAACACGGGCTTTGTTACGACGATCACGGGCATACGCACGCTGTTTTCGTAATGCAGTCAGTTCTTTTTTGAAACGAGCTATACGGTCACGCACCTTACGACGGTCGGTTTCGAGTTTTGTTTCACCCGGCCCTCGCCCGCCGATGCCACCCATAAGTCTATCCATTGCACGGTTTTTACCGACAAGACGCGGCAAAGCATATTGCAACTGCGCCATCTCGACCTGCAATTTACCCGCACGGGTTGTGGCATGCTGTGCAAAAATATCGAGGATAAGCTGCGTTCTGTCGATTACCTTACGTTCGGTTACTTCAGTAAGGTTACGCAGCTGAGCTGGAGAAAGTTCACCGTCAAAAATAATCATAGAGGCGTTGCCTTGCAGACAAAGAATTTCCAACTCTGCAAGTTTACCTTTCCCCATAATAAATTTGTGGTTCACCTGATGCACTCGCTGCACAAGCCTGCCTGCAACAGTAACACCGGCAGTATCTGCAAGATCAGCAAGTTCGTTCAAATGAGATTCCTGAACATCTTTCGGCAACGTGCTTACACTTACTAATACGGCGTGTTCAGCGCCACCCTGTTTGCGGGCGCTGTCTGCGGTACGCGCAAGTTCTGCTTCTAATGCTTCAGTCTGCGCTTCAAAATCGATATCGACTTTTTCCCACGAGGTTGGTTCATGTACATTGTACGATGTGCCATCCGCAGAAGCTACAGGTAGTATATGTGCAGACTGGAAAGCACCGGGTGCACCCATGCCATCAACGGTGAGAACTGAAATAGAATCTAACCGCAGGAACAGCATGTCCATCAAGTCTTCCTGCGAAAGAAGTGCATCGTTCAAGTGAGTATGAATAAGACGCAAACCGCGTAAACGGTCGCTGCTGGAACGGGCGCGAGGAAGCTCCGGGATATAGATAGCGCCGGTGTCACCCACCAGTACCATCTGCGGCTTGCCTTGGCGGTCGATGAGCAAGGCTATCTGTCTGCCGACGCTGCGGGAAAGCGCCGCAAGCTCATGCGCCTGATCGGAAGTATATCCCTCTTTTACTGGATAACGGCGGGCAAAAAGCCGCTGGAGAGATTTTAACTGACTCGGTTTGAGTCCCTGTGTGTTGCCGAGAACCTTGGAGGCTATGACGAACTCCTGTTGTGTCTATTGCCTCCGGCGGGGAGCGGGATGCCTCCGGCGGCCAGAGAACCTTTTTGTAAAAAGGCTTCTCTGGACTCTCCAAAAACTTTTAACTGCGAGCCATCCTGTTTTTTAACAGCAAACTCGGCTTACACCCACTATCCATAGCACATCGCCTATCATCAAAACCCTAATGGTTTTTCAGGAGGGGAAGTCTGAGGGGTAACCTCGTTTATCGCAAAAAGATTTAGATTGAGGCAAAGCTGAACAGTGCAAGGCTCGAAAAAAGCCAAGGTCGATACGTACAGAACCGTATGCGAAAATTCGGCTTTTTTAAAGAAACGCAGCAATGTGCTGGTTTGTCATCAATCTAAACGAGGTTCCCCCTCAGCCGCCGGAGGCATATCTTTTATATGTATTAAATATCTTTGCTAGCAAGATACTCCGTAATCATTCCATCGTACTGAGAAGTACGCGCGAATGTTTTTACCGCCATATCGCGACGAAGCGCAAGCCCTACACGCATATCATTTTCGAGTAATTCTTTTTGCACTGTAGCATACTGTGCAGGATCAGGCAGCACGAGAATTGAATGGAAGTTCTTTGCAGCCGCACGAAGCATACAAGGGCCGCCAATATCAATTTGTTCCACAGCACCGCGTAAATCAAGCCCGCGAGCCGCTGCGTCTTCAAAATTATACAGGTTAACCACAATCAAATCGAACGCTGCAATATTGTGTTCTTTAAGCGTTTCAAGATGCTCTGGGTTATCCTTATCTGCAAGAATACCACCGTGAATAAACGGATTAAGAGTTTTCACCCTTCCACCGAGAATCTCAGGAAATCCGGTAACATCACTTACTGGGGTAACCTTCAGCCCTGCTTCTTTAAGCATGCGGGCAGTACCGCCGGTGGAAACCAGCTCTACACCATGTTCGCTCAAAAAAGTCGCAAATTCGACCAGTCCAGACTTGTCTGTAACACTCAACAATGCTCGTTTAATAGGCAAAAGGTTCATTACGTCTCCAAAGGTTGTAATTCCAGTCTCTTAACAAATATCCTTGTCGTACAGTATCGCAACTCTTTGCAATTACAATATCCAATCCCAATGAAAGGTACAGGTAAAGTAATCGCCGCGTAGACTGCCTTAAAAGCTGCACCGCGTCGTTGCAATCTGCGTGGAGTGCCAGAATCATATACTCTTTGCAAGGGCGTCATCCATCTGACAGGTTGAGACAGGTTGAGATGTCCCAACGCACGAAAACCCTTAGTTATCAAAGAGTGGCGCAACTTTTGCTATTCTTTATATATGGACATCTTTAATTTTGATATGGCAGAATTTTTCAGTTTTCTGCTCACACTCATGCGCCTTAGCCTTGTGGTATTTTTACTACCTTTTTTTGAAGGTAAAACAATTCCAAACATGGTGAAGGCTGCTGTGTGTCTTATGCTTACCCTTGCAGTCTTTCCGGCGCTGTCTCTCAAGGCATCCGCCTTTCCTTCTCACCCGTTCGAAATAGCCATCATGTTGCTTAGTGAAATATTACTAGGTGTTGCACTTGGACTTGCTGTTAAATTTATTTTTGCAGGTATACGAACAGGTGGGCATGTAATCGGATTCCAGATGGGCTTTTCTATGCTCACCCTTGCGAACCCTTCATCCGGTGAGCAGGAAGGAATTACTTCTATCTTGCTGTATCAACTGAGCTTTACCGTTTTCATCATTGCAAACGGTCACTTATATCTCATTAAAGCACTGACAGAATCGTTTGACCGTATCCCTCCGGGAGGACTTGTTCTTTCCGCCAAGCTTGGGGAACAAATACTTACGCTATCTCTCACCATGTTTGTTCTGGCAATTAAAGTTGCCGCGCCAGTTATGATCGCACTCATGCTGGTTGAACTTACCCTTGGTCTTATGGGACGCGCAGCCCCGCAAATGAACCTGCTCATGCTTGGTTTTCCGATCAAAATTGCTGTCGGTCTTGTCTTCATCGGCATGCTGTTCTCTCTTATGGGACAGCGAATGGAAGAACTTATTGCCAGCCTTGGTCCTATGTTCTCAACGCTTATTAAAGCCGGTTCCCCGTTACTCCAGTAATAAACAGGATGCACAGCCATGCCACAAAGTGATCCAAGTAAAACCGAACAGGCGACGCCCAAGAAGCGGGAAAAGACCCGCGAAGACGGTGACGTCGCCAAATCGCAAGAAGTTCCTAAAGCCGCCACTACCCTCGCAGGCATCATCATTTTATATGGATGGATGGGAACTATTAACGAACACCTGCAAGAGATTATGCGCTCCTGTTATACCTTTGACGCAACTCTCGATATGACCACGGCTTCTGCCCTCAAAATAATTTATGAACTTGCATACGACCTTGCAGTCATGCTGGTTCCTGTCTTCCTCTTCTTATTTTTCTTTGCTGGATTCTCCATGCGTGCTCAGGTCGGGCACTTGTGGACAATGAAAGTATTCAAGCCGAAGTGGAACAAATTCAACCCGATCAAGGGTATGAAAAATATGTTCCTGTCCATGCAAACACTTGTTCGACTTGTTAAAAGCATTGTTTTTGCGGTTGTTATCGGCATTGCACCGTACATCGTTATTACAGACGAAATGGATAAATTTATCCTGCTGTACAACGCATCACCGGAAGGCATCGCGCATTATATGCTGAACCTTGTGTTCAAAGTATCATTATATGGCGTTATTGCTATGCTCCTCGTTAGTCTTGGCGACTTCTTTTACTCCCGCTGGGATTATGAAGAAAACATCAAGATGTCCAAAGATGAGGTTAAAGACGAGCATAAACAGGCAGAAGGTGATCCGAAAGTCCGTTCACAACAGCGTCAAAAAATGAACGAGATGTCACAGCAGCGCATGATGCAGGATGTCCCGAATGCTGACGTTGTCATCACCAACCCTACACATATTTCTGTAGCGCTTCGATACAACGCTATGGAGGCTCCAGCCCCTATCGTTGTTGCCATGGGCGCCGACCTGCAAGCGAAAAGAATTAGAGAACTTGCGAAAGAACATAACATTCCTATGCGAGAAAACGTTCCTCTGGCACGAGCTTTGTATAAGTCAGTACGAGTGGGCGATCAAATTCCGGAAGATCTCTACAAAGCAGTAGCTTCCATCCTTGCTTCACTCAACAAGTTTAAACAAAAACAGTAGGTTACTAGGAACAACTGATTCAGTTCAGACGTTACTTAACTTTTCGAAAAAGGTGTCGGAAATATGGCTGCCAGCGCAAATGCTTCTTCAATCAACTACGAACGCTTCTCTAAGCACGGGGATATACTCCTTGCAGGCGGTGTGGTGCTCATTCTTTTTGTAATGCTCATCCCAATTCCAACCCTGCTTATGGATGTCATGCTCAGCATGTCTATCTCATTGGCGTTACTTGTGCTCGTAACATCTATGTTCATCAAGTCGCCGCTGGAGTTTTCTATTTTCCCGACCCTGCTGCTTGTTACCACCTTGTTCCGCCTTGCTCTCAACGTAGCAACAACACGTCTTATTCTGCTGCACGGCAGCGAAGGACCGGACGCTGCGGGTGATGTTATCCAGTCATTCGGTCAATTTGTTGTTGGCGGTAACTACGTCATCGGTATCGTAATCTTCGCCATTCTTTTTATTCTGAACAAAATGGTTATCACCTCCGGTACAACACGTATCGCAGAGGTTGCAGCCCGATTCACCCTTGATGCTATGCCGGGTAAACAAATGGCAATTGAAGCAGACTTAAGCGCTGGTATTCTTGATGAAAAGACTGCCACACAGCGCCGAGAAACCATTCGCCGAGAAGCTGACTTCTACGGTGCTATGGACGGTGCCGGTAAGTTTGTTCAGGGTGATGTAATGGCGGGTCTGCTCATTACTATTGTTAACATCACCGCAGGGATATTAATTGCTGTATTCCAGAAAGGCATGCCGTGGGCAGACGCTCTTTCCACCTACACCCTGCTTACAGTCGGTGATGGTCTTGTATCCACTATTCCTTCTCTCATTATCTCCACTGCTGCCGGTATCATCGTATCCCGCGCCGCTGCTGAAGCGAAAATGGGCGAAGAGTTCATGGGTCAGCTTACCTACAACTCTAAAGCACTCAACCTTGTAGGTTGCGTACTTCTTGTATTCGCTCTGGTTCCGGGTATGCCGTTTATCGCATTCTCATTCTTTGCAATCTGCATGTTTGTTATCGCACGCTTAACCTCCAACGCCAGCGACGAAGTTGCACAGCGCACAGGAGCAACAGGTGCAGGCGAACAGACAGGCGAAGAACCTGCAGAAGCTATGGACACACCGGAAGCAGTACAGTCTCTTCTCCCACTGGATGCTCTGGAGCTTGAAGTCGGTTACGGTCTCATTCCGCTTGTTGATGAAGCACAGGATGGCAACCTGCTCTCACGCATCAGAACAATCCGCAGACAGTTTGCACTTGATATGGGTGTTATTATTCCGTCACTCCACTTGCGGGACAACCTGCAACTTAAACCGGGACAATACACAGTTCTTATCAAAGGTAACGAAATGGCAGGAGCAGAGATTCTTATCGACCACTTCCTTGCAATGGACCCAGGCGATGCGCGCCACTCCATTAAAGGTATTGAAACCCGCGAACCGGCATTTAACCTGCCAGCTCTCTGGGTACCGGAAGTGCAAAAAGAAGAAGCTGTGCTTGCAGGGTACACCGTTGTTGACCCATCCACCGTTATTGCAACGCATCTTACCGAGGTATTCAAACGCAGCCTTGCCGACTTCCTTGGACGTCAGGAAGTACAGTCACTGCTGGATAACCTTGCTAAGCATGCACCAAAAGCTGTGGAAGAGCTGGTACCAAACGTACTTACACTGGGTGTGGTGCAGAAGGTTCTGCAAAATCTTGTTCGAGAGAACATTTCGATCCGCGATCTGCTCACAATTGTTGAAACTCTGGCTGACTACGGAACAAGCGTGAAAAATCCGGAAGTACTTACCGAGTATGTCCGCGAACGCTTATCCCGTACCATTGTTCGACCATACATGGATCAGGAAAACACACTCCCAATCATTATGCTGGACCCGCATGTGGAAAAAACTGTTCAGGAAGCCATCCGTCAGACAGAAGGCGGCGCATACCTTGCGCTTGATCCTGCCACAGCCCAGCAAGTTATTCAGGCCGTAAACTCAGCTGTTGAAAGCGCAGTCGTTACCGATGGTCAGCCAATTATTCTGACATCTCCAATGGTACGTCCGCATCTTTCACAATTGATTATGCGATTTATTCCGAACATTCCGGTCATCTCACAAGCAGAAATACCTGCAGATATTCGTTTGAACACTGTTGGTAATGTAGGAATCTAGTATGCAGGTAAAAACATTTTCAGGACAAACCACACGTTCAGTTCTCGCTCAAATCAAACAGGAAATGGGCGAAGAGGCAGTTATTCTTTCTAAACAGGAAGGCAAAGACGCAGACAGCCGCTGGTGCCAGATTACCGCCGGTGTAGAGCACACTGCCGAAGAGCTTCAGGAAGCTGAAACTCAAGAATACGAAGCACCGTCCGCATGGGGACGCTGGCATGAAGAGTGGTCGGAAATTAAGGAATACATTGCAGAGCTTGTAAAACCACGCCTGCAACTACATAAGTTATCCCCGCGTCAGCGCCTTGCTCTGGAACATCTCCAGCGCCATGATGTTGACGACACCGTAATACTGCGTCTCTTACGCCCATTGAAAACAGATGCAGGAATGTCTATTCTTTCTCCGCTTGGTGATTTAATTAATTTCAAGCCATGGAGTGAAGACTGGAAAGGTCGTGTACATACATTTGTAGGTCCTTTCGGCGTAGGTAAAACAAGCGCAGCAGTCCGTATGGCACTTGAGTTACGTAAGCAGAATCAAAGCATGCGTATCTGTTTTATCAATGCAGATTGTTCTCGTGGTAACGGTAGACTTCTGTTACGTCACTACGCACAGCTTTGTGATATGGGGTATTACGAGATTCGTGACAACATCACTTTTGCTAATACAATACGTGATGCTGCAAAAAATTATGACCGTATCATTATCGACATGCCGGGATTAGGACTGCGTGACTCATTTAAAGAACAGGTTGAGCATTTTGGTTTGCACGCAATCCGCGAAAACTCTTTTCACAGAGTTCTTTCACCAACAGCAAGCAGTAAACAGCTTACTGCAACACTGGAAAAGTATCGCGCAGTAAAGGGTGGAAGCATTGTCTGGACTAAGATCGACGAAGCTTGTACATTCGGCACAATAATCAATACAGCAGTTTCCACGGGACTCCCTATTTCAGCATTTTCATACGGCTCAGGTCTAAAGGAGACACTGGCTCCAGCCAAAGACGTGATGCTGTGGAGACTTCTTTTTAAAAACCAGCTTCCCGGCGAATATACAATTCACCAGAATGCCTAAGGGCATATTGGAGATAATATAAATTATGAGTGGCAACCTTCCTCTTGTCCTGTCTGTCACCTCCGGAAAAGGAGGCGTGGGCAAAACAAATCTTTCTGTCAACCTTGCGCATTCATTAGCAAAAAAGGGCAAACGAGTTGTTTTGTTGGATGCAGATTTAGGACTTGCAAACGTAGATGTTTTGCTTGGGCTTACGCCCGAACGAAATCTCTTTCACCTATTTAGCGAAGGGGTTGCCCTTTCCGATATTCTATACTCCACACCGTATGGATTCGATATTCTGCCCGCCTCTTCAGGCATCGGTGAAATGCTCACGCTTTCCACTGGTCAGAAACTTGACTTACTCGAGTCAATGGACACGCTTGAAGACAACGTAGACTTTCTTATTGTCGATACCGGTGCAGGAATTAACGACAACGTGCTGTATTTTAACCTTGCAGTACAAGAACGCATTGTCGTACTGACAGCAGAACCAACCTCTTTAACCGATGCGTACTCTCTCATTAAAGTAATGAAATTGAACCACGGTGTTGAGCACTTTAAGGTCGTAGTAAACATGGCTGCTTCAGAAAAAGCAGCCCGCGAAATGTTCGTCCGCCTTTATTCTGCATGTGACCACTTCCTGTCTGGAGTTTCTTTGGATTATGCAGGCTTTTTGCCGCAAGATCCTGCTGTACGCAAAGCTATTGTGGCTCAGCGTCCTGTTTGTCAACAGAATCCTAATGCACCGGTTTGTCAGGCTATAGGCAAATTGGCGGATAAGATTCAAAATTGGGAAATATCTGCGAATCTTGATGGAAATATCAAGTTTTTCTGGAAAAAGCTCCTCTTCCAGCACTAATGCATGGGAGTTACTGGAGTCCGGCGAGAAGGCCTGGAGCGCCATGTCAGACCACGAACAAGAAAACGTGGTTCGTCACTATGCGCCCAAGGTTCGGTATCTTGCGTCACGTCTGAAAGTTAAGCTTCCTAAAAATGTGGAGCTTGGTGAACTTATCAGCGCGGGTACGCTTGGGCTTATGGAATCGCTGGGCAAGTTTAAACCGGAAATGGGCATCAAGTTCGATACCTACGCAGAGAACCGCATCCGCGGAGCAATGCTTGACGAATTACGACGCCTTGACTGGTTCCCTAGAAGCTTACGCCAACGTGTAAGACAAATTGAAGAAGCAATGCAGCAAGTGGAAAACGATAAAGGTCGTTCCGCTACTGAAGAAGAACTGCAACAGGCTACCGGCTTGGATAAAGCAGGGGTGCGCGAAGGACTTGTAGCCCTGCAAAGTCAACTATGTCTTAATCTTGATCTTATTCAAGACACTGTCTCATCAGACGAATTAAGTGACGCAGATAGCCAACCCTTTAAGAAAACTGCTTCTAAGGAAACATTATACCAGATTTCACAACTAGTTGAACAATTGACACCTAGAGAAAAGTTGGTATTGTCCCTCTACTATAGTGATGATTTGAATATGCGAGAGGCAGCAGAGGTCATGGGGGTTACTGAAGGGCGCATTTCACAATTGCACTCTCAGGCATTACTTAAGCTACGAAATAATTTTTATGCGGTGCATGGAAAAGACAGCGGACTATAAAGACTGAAGGAGTCTATCATGGGCTTTGATCCTAATATGCGCGTTCTTGTTGTAGACGATTTCTCTACTATGAGACGAATTGTAAAAAATATTCTTCGCCAGCTCGGTTTCACCAATATGGTAGAAGCTGACGACGGAACCACTGCATGGGAAACTCTTAATAAAGACCGTATCGATTTTATCATTTGTGACTGGAACATGCCACAAATGACTGGTATCGAGCTTCTCAGAAAAGTTCGCAGCAGTGAAGAATTTGCAGATCTTCCTTTCCTGATGGTTACTGCAGAAGCACAGCAGGAAAACATTATTGAAGCTGTGCAGGCAAAAGTTTCCAACTACGTTGTTAAGCCGTTTACAGCAGAAATTATGAAACAGAAAATCGATAAGATTTTCCCATAATTATTGCTAACTGCCCATAAAACGAATGCAATCCGGCTTAGGAAATCACAACATGCCATACCCAAAGCCTGTCGTCTTCCTCTGCCGGATTGCCTTGTTTTTATGATATTGCCAAAAAAACCACAGGCCAGGTAAAAAATGGCAGAAGATCCAACAAACAGACCCGGCAACGCCGGTACGAATAAGGCTCACCTAGACGTGGATACCCTTTCGACATCAGACTCCTTAAAGCCGACTAAAGATGACAAGGTAGAGCTTGATCTTGATGACGCGCCATTTTTAATGGAAGACGAAGAAGAGGAAGAGGAACAAATTTTTGACGATGCCACGGTTAGCAGCGCCGATTCATTCTCTTCTTCTGCCGAATCAGATGACACACAAGATGCTGCCCGCGCTAAAAAGCGCAAGCTTATGTTCGGTGCTCTTGGCGTTCTCATCATTGCACTTATCGCTGTAGGCTGGAATGTTCTTAACCCTAGCGAACCACCGGTTCCGGTTAAGCGCGTTATCAAGAAAGAAAAAGGCAAATATGACACACCGCCGATTGTTCAAAAAGACAAATTCGACGTCACATGGAAGCCTTTTTGGGTTGAACAACGCGACAACGAAGAAGACATTCGTTTTCTTGTGTGTAAATTTGCAGTCTACACGGACAATGAAAAATTAGCGTGGGAAGCTAGAAAGAAAAAAGTAACGCTTCGCGATGCTATTTTCTACTACCTGCGTAACAAAGACCTTAAATTCCTTTCCAACAAGGATAACGCACAGCTGCTCAAAACAGACCTGCTTGCTGTTGTTAACCAATACATGGGACATGGTCAGTTTAAGGAAGTATTCATCGAAAACTATTTGGTAAAATAGTTATGTCCATTGAAACCGACATCCCATTAGTACTGCAACAAATGGGACGTGTGCAAAAAATTGCAGAGCAAGAAAAATCCCGCCCAGAGCGACAGCAGGCAACAGCCAGAGACGCTGCACGCAAAGGCGGAGAACATGCTCGCGGTCATGTGGCAAAAATGCAGTCAACAGAACAATCACACCTTAATGTTGACGAAGACGGTCATGGGCAACAGTTCAACCAACACCTTTCCGCCGAAGCCAGACAGGAAGAAACATCCGAAGAAGATGTTGAAACCAAGCCGAACTCCGAGAGCGCATGGCAAGGCAAAATTATAGATACTAAAGTATAACAATGACATCTTCCCAGCTTATATTGCTTTTTATCAGCGGCTCAGAAATTCTTTTGCTTGCGCTTTTATTCATTTTTTACGTTCGCTTACGTAAAAGTGAGGCGCTCCTTACTGCAATGCAGGAAGGTCAGGAATCGCTGGTTAACAAAATGCACTTCAATGCTGAGCTTGAACAAGAAATTGTTGAGTCTTTTGCAAAACGACAGGTTGAGCTTCAAGAACTTGAAACTCAATTGGAAGCCCGTGCTGCTGAATTGCGCAAGCTTTTGGAGCAGGCAGAAACTATCAGCCGTTCCCCGCAATTCTTGCGTGAGCTTATTTTAACAGGGCGTAAGAAAGGTCAAACCATTCCACAGCTTGCAAAAGCCACTGGTCTTTCTATTGATGAAGTTGAACTTATTTTGATGAAAGCAGAATAGCGCAACCATCAATAACTAACCATCTCGGGCTGCTGCTTACACCAGCAAGTCAGGTGTTCCATGCGTATTTCCGGCAACAGCAATCCTTACGGCGGTAGCCAGTCCTCCGCCTCCACAAGTCGCGGTGCTATCTTTAAACGTAAAGTTAAAGTCGGGCAGTTGCTCAAGGGCAGAATGCTTCGTGTCGAGCAAGAGGGCTTCGCATGGGTTTTGATTGGAGATATGGAGCTACTGGCGCAAGTTGAACACATGCCTGAACCGGGGCAGTGGATGGAATTTCTTGTGCTAGCACTGGAACCTTCCATTCTTCTGCGTCAGCTACAGCACGGAACCGACCCGCGCGGTTCTATCTTCCTGAGTGACTATATCCGCTCTTACCTCACACAAAGAGACAAACTCGACACCATGCTGGCGTATGCCTTCTGGGATTCGCAAAAGCTATCAGCAGGTCAGAATAGTGAAGAGCACCGTACAGCGCTTATCAAATTTTTATTGCGCACTCCCGCCGCTCTCGATCAATACACTCGTGTAATGCGTCTGCTCTCCAGTGTGCAGCGCATGGTGCAAGTGGGGGGGCACGGAACATTTCACTACATGCCGTGGCTTATGCCTTCAGCAAAAGGGGTTGAATTACTCGTTTCCAAACCGGAAAACAATATTTGTACGGTTACTGCGGGTATAATCCTGAAAGGAGCACAACATGTGCTCGTAACCGGTCAGGTGAATATTTCAACCGACCCTGCCGCCTTTGCATTTCGACTCTTGCTTGATAAAAACTGCAAAGCAGGTAACAACACCTCTCGAGCAACCACTACATCTACAAACTGTACCTGCCTTGGCTCTTCTGAACTGCCTGCGGGGGCGCACGATATCCTCTCTCTCATATTCAAAGAGGTTCCTGCACAACGCAGGGGACTGAATTTACGCGCCTGATTCAGACAGAAAAGAACACGCCACACTGTGTGCGATGCTCAAAATACAATTTTCAAAACGGTATTCCATATATGCAGTATACTGATAATACGGGCTTAAACATCAGTCCGGAACGTCCTTGGCTTGCACCGCTTGCCGGTTACTCTGACCTTTGTTTCAGACTTCTTTGCAAAGAATTCGGGGCAGCCGTTGTCTGCTCAGAAATGGTAAGCGCCAAAGGACTGTACTATAAAAGCAACAACACGCATAAGCTGCTTGAAACTACAGAAAAAGAATCGCCCGCTGTTTTCCAGCTTTTCGGAAACGATGCAGATATTATGTCGCAGGCAATGGAACCACTGGTCAAAGCTGGCTACACTTGGTTTGATCTGAACATGGGCTGCTCTGTACGCAAAGTTTTCAAACAGGGTTGCGGTTCTTCTATGATGCGTGACATAGATAACTCTATAGAAGTTGCCAAAGCAATGATCGCCATAGGCGGAAAAGGTAAAGTGGGCTTTAAATTCCGCCTCGGTGTCGATTCTGAGCAGGAAGTATACAAAGAGCTTGCACTGCGCTTAGAAGATGCCGGTGCTGGCTGGCTTACTCTACATCCACGCACAGCAGCACAAGGCTTTTCCGGCACAGCACGCTGGTCTGCTATTAAAGAAGTTGTTGAAGCTGTATCAATCCCCGTGATTGCAAGCGGTGATTTGCTGGAACCTGAAGACGGTGTGAGATGTGTCAAAGAAACTGGTGCCGCTTCTGTTATGTTTGCACGGGGAGCCATTGGCAACCCTGCAATTTTTGACGAGTACATCACGTTGATTAAGGGCGAGACTCTTAAACGCCCCGATCCTCTCAAAACCATGCAGTTAATCCAGCGGCACAAAGAGCTTGCCCGCGAATATACCAACGAGCGCAGTGCATTGTTTAAAATGCGCACATTTGTTCCACGGTATGTTCGTCTGTTTAAAGGAGCAAAAGCGTTGCGACAGCAGCTTTCTACCTGTACAGACTGGGAACAGCTTGATGCCGTGATCGAAGAATTTTTTGCACGTTGCGAAGCGGTTGATCTGGATGAAATTTCAGAAACCATCAGCATGCAGAGTACATTGGAGTAAGTATGGAAGTACGCAGAGCTAAAACATCCGGCTTTTGCTTCGGAGTTTCGCTGGCACTGGAAAAACTTGATGCAGAAGTGGAAAAACACGACACCCCGATAGCAACACTGGGACCGATTATCCACAATCCGCAAGTGCTTAAACGCTACGAAGACCTCAATGTGCGCTGTCTTGAGCATGCAGAAGAAGCAAAATCTGACGAACGTGTGGTTATTCGCGCTCATGGTGTTCCGCGTGACACGGAAACAACATTGACCGAATCATGTGAAGAAGTTGTTGATGCAACCTGCCCAAAAGTTAAACGTGCTCAGCTTGGCATTCTCAACATGATAAACAAAGGTTGTTTTCTTTTGTTATATGGGGAAAAAGACCATCCTGAAGTTCGCGGACTCATGAGTTACGCTGATGACAAAGCATTTTTGTTTAATTCGCTTGAAGAACTCAAGAAATTTCCTCTTTCTGCCGATATAGACTATTGCCTTGCTGCACAGACAACACAGGACAGAGAGGAATTTGCGCAAATAGATACGTACCTGCAAGAACAGTTGCATGAACGCCTTCAGGTTCTTAATACTATTTGTAATGCGACAAGAGAACGACAACAGGAAGCCATTGCGCTTGCAAAAGAAGTAGATGCAATGGTTGTTGTAGGGGGCTACAGCAGTGGGAACACACGCCGCCTTGCGGATGTTTCCCGCGCACAAGGATGCCCGACCTTCCACGTTGAACAACCGGAAGAACTTTCTGCATCGGACTTTGCCGGTATGAAAGTAGTAGGGCTAACCGCCGGTGCTTCAACCCCGCGTTCTATTATCGATGCCACGGAAGAGTTCCTTAACACGTTGTAGAAGTATCATATTTTTATTAGCCTGCACTAAATAGAGCTATGCACCGGAGAACGCCATGCAGACGAACATACTTTTAGAATCTGGCACAAACGAGCTGGAAATTGTTGAATTTTTTCTCGATGAAATCGAGATAGACGGAACAAGCTACCGTGGATACTACGGCGTAAACGTAGCGAAGGTACTTGAAATTATCAGAATGCCTACAGTGACGGAGCTTCCTGAAAGCGGTCATTCCTGTATTTTAGGCGCATTCAACCTGCGTTCACAAGTTATTCCGCTTGTAGACCTTTCCATGTGGCTTGGTAAACACCGCGAAGAAACAGAACCACCTAAAGTTATTGTTACAGAATTCAACAACGTCTGCACCGCATTTCAGGTATCCGGCGTTAACCGCATTCACCGCATCAGCTGGGAAGAAGTTGAACCACCAAGCGGCTATGTAGCGAATCTGAGTAACCAGTCCATCACCGGTGTTGTAAAAATCAATGACCGTATCATCTTCCTGCTTGACCTTGAGAAGATTGTTGCCAACTTAAACCCGGATCTTGCACTCAAACTTGATGAAGCAATCGACTGGGAAAGTGGCGAACGCCGCCGCGCACTCATTACAGACGACTCCGGTCTCATTCGTGAAATGCTCACCGACTTGCTGGAAAAAGCAAACTTCCAGGTTGAAGCACACAACAATGGTCGCGAAGCATGGAACAGACTGCTTCATCTCAAATCCCTTGCAGAAGAAAGCGGTAGGAATCTAACGGATTATGTTCAGGTTGTGGTGTCTGACATCGAAATGCCAGCAATGGATGGACACTCTCTATGTAAATCCATTAAGGACGACCCTGTGCTCAAGCAATTGCCGGTAATTCTGTTCTCATCCCTTATTACAGATAAACTTCGCCATAAAGGTGAGTCTGTGGGTGCAGATATTCAGGTTTCAAAACCGGAAGTTACTCTCTTGGCACAGCGTGCGATTGCACTTATCGAAGAGCGTCGTCAGCAGTCCGCATAGCGCGCCTTACGCCAGTACGATAGTTTTTCAGCAGAGCGCGACTCTGCATAGAATACATAAAAAGGTCAGGACAACACATACATCACCGTATGGTTGCATCTGACCTTTTTTATTGGTTTGTGATTACAAAGACACATTCAAATAAGACAAGCCGACATGCGTCATCTTTTTTATTTCTAGCTAGACAGCCACTAGCTTCACAATCATAATCAGCAGCTCAATTACACACTAAGGCTGGCAATCGTCAGTTTACAGCAGGATATATTTCAATGGGTAAAAAGAAAAATTCAAAACCGGCACGACTGCCACAAAGCCTCGCATTACCGTGCACCGGTGTAGAATCACACGCACACCTCGACTTGGCTCCATTTTCTTCTGATATTCAGGAAGTACTTGAACGGGCGAAAGAGTCCGGTGTTCGTCATATATGCAACGTATTTCTTGGTCATGACGCATGGAAAAAGAGTCGTCATCTTTTTGACGGACATGATGAAGTCTTCTTTATCATGGGAACGCATCCAAGCCATGTAGACCAATGTACCGATGCTGAATTAGATGCTATGCGCGCTGCATTTGCAGAAGACAGCAGACTGCGCGGTGTTGGTGAAATCGGTCTTGATTACTACTGGGATCATTTCCCACGCGAAGCACAAAAAGAAATTTTCATCAAACAGCTCCACCTTGCAAAAGAGCTTGATACCCGTGTCATTATACATTCACGAGATGCTGCTGAGGATACAATTACTATTTTGGAAGCAGAAGGGTTTGTCGATTACCCCGTGCTGTGGCACTGCTTCGGTGGAAACACTGAACTTGCAGAACGCATCGTGAAAAACGGTTGGTACCTTTCCATTCCGGGAACAGTAACCTATCCTAAAAATGAAGAAGCACGCGAAGCACTCAAGGTAATCCCGCTTGATCGTATGCTTGTAGAAACTGACAGCCCGTATCTTACGCCTGTTCCTTACCGCGGTAAGCGCAATGAGCCTGCATACACTGTTTTCACAGCAGAATGCATCGCAAAAGAACTGGGTATGGAAACAGAAGAAATCTGGACAACATGCGGCAATAACGCTGTGCGCTTTTTTGGATTATAAATCGCACCAGCTTTTTATCTGAAGAAGCAAGTCTCCTACAGAGAACACGCCAAGCTTTTTCATAAAGCCTGCCGCTCTCAATTTCATGAAAAACTGATTTGCTGAAAAACGCCACCTCAAAAAACGCAGAAGATCCCGTGGATACCCGCGGGATCTTTATTATCTACACTATACTCTGTCAGTTAAACACAAAAATGCCATATACTTACCTTTTCAATCTATTGAGGAAAAGCATATGGCACCCAAAATTCTCGTCATTACAAACAACCTGAATGAGCAAGTCAGCCTGCTCCTTCTGTTAACAGCAGCGCAGTACCTCCCAACTTGCTGCGACGGTCTGCCTTCCGCACTCACTGCACTGCAAGCATCAACCTTTGATGTCATTATCACTGATGCGATTATTTATGACACGCCACCACAAAAAATGGCTGCGGTTGAATTTGCCTCACTTCTTAAAGAAATCCCACAGAATTCCCAAACACCCGTGCTGGTTATGGGAGATATGATTTCTCTCCAACATATTATGAATACACTACAAAGTGGAATCGCCCGTTTCATCCCAAAACCGTATACTTCGGCAGACTTTCTCGACACTCTTGCAGCAGAGCTTCGCATTGCAGAACCTCATTGCAGATAGAAACTGCATATCCAACTGCAATATCATGCCAAAAAGAGCTAAAAAATCGTTAGAGCGAATTATATGCATGATAACTTATGCCGGAACCACCTAAATTCAGTGTTTGTGCTTGGGTCAACTGACTCTTCATGCTATAGAATACGCGGTCTCACAAACCAACACACATCTAAATCGCCTAATGGAACTTCATGGTTTCTACCCACAACTGGAAACCATTGAGGGAGCGAACAAGCATGGATTTGCTAAGCACAGCTTTCCGTGCTTGTTTCTTTTTGACGTAAACGGTACCGCAACTGCGCCACATTTGTGTTGCTTCTTACACGATCAACTCCATGTTCGACGCGGGTAAATCCAAGATATCTAGAATTTTTGTACTCCCAACCGTAGTAAATCCAAAACTCTTAAAAAAGGGAACCGCCTCCGATGATGCTTCCAGCACAATTTTCGTCGCGCCTTTTTCCTTTGACGTTTCCATAAGCTTCTTCATCAGCGAAGTTCCAACTCCCGTAAAACGGAATTCCTCTCCCACAACCATGTGCGAAAGTCTCGCTACATCACCTTCGATTGTTATTCGTCCGCACCCTAAAAGCGTTCTGTTTTTTAACGCAACCAGCAGTATACTTTTATTTTCTAACTCATCTTGAATATAAGAACGAGTTACCCGCCCTACTGGATATAAATCAACCTGCCGCATTGCCACTGTCGGCTCATACAAATCATGTTCTGTGTCTATCTCTTCAACAGAATACAACATCTAACACGTTCCCCCGATGTGCATTATATATTCCAAACTGACCTTGAAATTACCATACCCGTCAGCATTGAGCACATCGGAATTGAGAACTTATAACTTTGACAATCTAGTCTACCCTTATTGCAGTAAAACTAATAAGAATCTGTTTTCACAGGACAAAAAAACATACCAACATGATCCACGAAACAAATTGTAGCCATAACTACACAGCCCCAAAACAATAGTGCGCTTCTAACAACCGTTCACATTGCCATCACTTCCACTCACAGAAAATACCTACGACCATCAAACAAAATGGAGTAACAATGCATACAAGTTGGTGTGCCACTGGCTACGGTGTCTGTTGTCCCCGCAACAGATAAATAGCCGCGCACCGGAGAAGTCCGGTACGCGGCTATAGTACTTTTTTTATCTTCCTGTTACTCTGCACACTTAACGCACAGAGTCGCTCCCGGCATTGCCATAAGGCGGGCATGTGGAATAGGCGCACCGCATTCCATGCAGTAGCCAAAATCAGGATCATCGACATTCCGTAAGACATATTCCAGTCCGGCAAGCCGTGATTCTGCCTTTGCAAGAGCCGCGGTGTTCACGCTGTTGTTTACTATATTATCCATACGTGAAAGTCTTCCGATAGAATCATCCGGTGCCACAGGTTTTGTAATCTCTTTAAGTCGAACTACTTCTATTTTCAAACGACCGACTTCCGCGTGCATTTTCTGCACGAGTGCTTCTTTTTGAGTTTCTTGCATATACTTTACTCTAATGTTGGAAATAAATTGCAGAAAGAATGGCATGCATATGCCTGATAATCGTGGGGAGATTTCTACTCAAGTACACAACGTAACAAACTACTTTTCCATGATTAATACTTTTTTATTGTAATATCATTCGCATGAGCACTCGAAATTTAACGCTAACACTCTGCAATACAAAATAATACATATGGATACAAAAAAAAATATCATCACATATCTTCATAAATCCGGATGGCTTGAGCAAGACACAAGTCAGGTTTTAGAAGATGTTTCGTTTCTGGCAGCAGGCGAATATAACGAAAACTGGCTTGTTACAGTCACCACAGAACATAATCCCACACGCCATCAAAAATATGTCTTCCGCATTAATCACGGTAGCCAACTGGAATTAGATACCAAGCAGATTGCCTACGAATTTTCTATTCTACAAGCACTCCAAAATTCTGGAGTAACCCCTCAGCCGCTTTTTGTGGACAACAGTGCAGAAATTCTTGCGTCTGGCTTTGACCACGGCGTACTACTCATGGAATACCTATCCGGCGAACCACTGGATTACAGACAAGATTTAGATCAAGCCGCGTATATTTTCGCTGCAATACACACGCAGCCGGTTCCAGAAGACCACAGTTTTATCCATCAAAAAAATCCAGTCGCAGACATTGTTACTGAGTCTCTAGGGCTTCTTGAACGATTTAAACAGCATCCTAAAATAGACCTGCGCCGCAAGCTGGAAGCATATGGTGAGCAGATAACACGGCTAGGAGATCAATACGCTTCTGCCTTTGCAGCCGAACCACAATTAATAGTAAATACCGAGGTAAACTCCGGTAATTTTATCATTAACCGAGAACAAGACACTGCACATCTTGTAGACTGGGAAAAAGCTGTTGTTTCTTGCAGATATCAAGACATTGGGCACTTCATTGTCCCGACAACAACATTATGGAAAACTGATTTTATTGCTTCGCCTGAGCACAGATTGCAATTTTTAACGCAGTATAAAAAGCACGCAGGATTATCCCAGTCACTCGAAGAACTTTCCATCCTCACTGGAGTACTGGAAAAAACAATTACCCTGCGCGGTCTTTCATGGTGCTACATGGCGTGGTATGAATACACTCAGCAGAATCGGACACTTAAAAACAACGACACGTTTGCAACAATAGAACGCTATTTGGATAATCTTGAATGGTTTTTACAATAGATACGTTATGCAAAAAATATAACGGAAAGCCCGTGCTTTCCGATGTTTCTTTCTCCGTTGATAAGGGAGACATTGTTTCCCTTATCGGGCCGTCTGGTGTGGGAAAAACAACTCTTTTACGAATTCTGGCAGGGTTGGAAGAACAAGACAGCGGCAACATTGCATTTGAAACACCGCCCAGCAAAGGCAACCCTGTAATTATGGTGTTTCAGGATTATTTGCTCTTTCCGAGTCTCACTGTTTTTGAAAACACTGCATTCGCGCTAAAAGCACGTAAAGTACCAGCCGCTGAAATTACAAGACGAGTCAATACCATTCTGGATTTTTTTCATCTTTCAGATAAGCACAATCATTACCCTGTACAGCTTTCAGCAGGACAAAAACAACGCGTTGCCATAGCGCGGGCAATGGTTGTAAACCCTGCCGTTTTGCTGCTGGATGAGCCTTTTGCCAATCTTGACCGTAACCTGAAACTCGAAACAGCAGAATTTATTCGCGATACCCAAAAAGAATTTGGTATTACAACGGTCAGCGTAACGCACGACCTCGAAGAAGCTTTTGCCATGTCGGATAAAATCGGCATCATGCTTAATGGAAAACTAGAGCAATTTGACACACCGTCAGCGCTATACAATTCTCCAAACTCTGTTGAAGTGGCAAAATTTTTAGGTCCCGTAAATGTCCTGACACCAGAACTATGCAACCACCTTGGTCTCACTGAGTCCATAATTCCAGAAGGCAGAGCGTATGCTATTGTCAGACCGGAGCAGCTGGTACTCACAAAAGGTACAGCTGCCCGCATCATGCGCGTTCAATTTGGTGGACACTATGTAAAATATTCTTTGAGTGTTATGGGGACAGAACTGACAGTATACGGATTTTCCGCTCAGTTTGCAGAAGGTGACTACGTAGGTATTAGTCTAGGCTAGACGGTTCATAGGGCACAGTAATCTGCATCATCAATATGCGTGCAACACGGTGTCCCTATATTCCGAAAGACTTGAAGCTTACAACCAGCTACAGGCAAGACCTATATGCCCTGCTCCTGCCAATCACACCAGTTTCTCCTTTAGGGAAACTGGTGTTTCCTAAAATGCTTTACCGTTCACAGGCAACAGTTCACCTAGCGCGATACCTGCTTCTGTTACGCTTGCTCTATACGGATACACTTCAACACCCAGCTCAAGTGCCTCGTAAAAAAGCTCTGCATACTGCGGGTCAATAACATCCGCAGGGGCAAAGCAGTGCCCGTCCGGTCGCTGAACAAGGTAAAAAAATGCGGCGCGATGTCCTTGCTTAACAAGGTTAATCATATTGTTAAGATGCTTACGACCACGCTCAGTCACAGCATCAGGGAAACAGGCAACTTCATCTTCCACCATTGTCACGTTCTTGCACTCTATCCACAATGGCGGCAAAGAATCATCTTCCGTGCGCAGTACACCATCTGCCCGACTGTCACCGACTTTTGCTTCACTTTTGAACTGCGTATAGCCCTCTGCCCAATGTAATCTATCTGTTTCAAAAGCTGCTTTAAGCATTTTATTCGGCGTCTGTGTATTTACGCCAACCCACTCAATTCCACTAGGCATATGCAATCCAACCGCTTCCTGAGTCCATTTAAGCTTACGATTAGGATTAGCAGCCGGAGAAGCCAATATTGGCGACCCTTGCCTTAATAATCCCATCATAGAACCGGTATTATTAGAATGAATCCAAACAGATTCACCATTCACAAGTATTTCTACACTAAAGCGCTTTACACGACGCACAAACGATCCGGCAATGCAACCTTCAGGATATAAAATGAGTGGTTCAAGGCTAGACATACAATTCCTATATATTTTATGTTTGATTTCCAAAAAAAGTGGATAAAGAAACCGGTTCTAAAAGTTTACATGTGTGTTGTTAACTGGTACTCCGCAGAAGGCTAGAAGGCATCATAATTATTGTTTAAACGTGCTGCATTCTCAATACACCACGGTAACATAATGTATTACAACAGACTGCATAACAGTCTTCCTTCCAGCAGTGCCCAGAACCTGCTTCCGGTATACTTTTGGCTTATTGATACGCCGACCATATACGCATAAATTTTATTTTAGAGAGAGGCAACGCATGAAGACTTCACGTCGTATCGCACAACTAAAACCGTCTGCTACCTTAGCTGTAAACGCAAAAGCGCTTGAGCTTAAAGCGCAAGGTAAAGAAATTGTCAGCCTTGCCGTCGGCGAACCGGATTTTCCAACACCGGAATATGTACGCGATGCATGCAAGCGTGCACTGGACGACGGATTTACGAGATACGGCGCTGTACCGGGTCTCCCCGAGCTTCGTACAGCCGTTGCCGACTACTTTAACCTTATGTACGGAACATCAGCGCGTGCTGAGCACACAATGATTACGAACGGTGGCAAGCAGGCGCTCTTTAACCTGCTGCAAAGCCTTCTTAATCCGGGTGATGAAGTCATCATTCCAGCACCATATTGGGTAAGCTACCCGCCTATGGTACAGCTTGCAGAAGGTGAACCTGTTGCCGTTGCCGCATCTGCGGAAGCCGGATTCAAAGTTACCGTAAAACAACTTGAAGCCGCACGCACAGACAAAACAGCCGTTCTGCTGCTGAACTCCCCATCCAACCCGACTGGTGCTGCATATTCCCGCGAAGAAATCGACGCTATCGCAGAATGGGCAATCAGCCACGGCATCTTCATTATTTCTGATGAAATTTATGACCAGCTCGTATACGCACCGGCAGAACATGCATCACTTGCCCCTTGGTGGGAAAAATATCCAGAACAGATCTGTATCGTAAACGGTCTTGCCAAAAGCTTTGCAATGACAGGCTGGCGCATCGGCTATGTTCTAGCGCATGTAGACCTCGTCAAAGCCATGAGCAAAATTCAGGGACAATCCACGTCCAACGTATGTTCCTTTGCTCAAAAAGGCGCAGTTGCCGCTCTTACCGGAGGCTTTGAAGTGGTAGACGCCATGCGCGCTTCATTCCGCAAACGCCGCGATCTCGCCATGAGCATTATTGGAAAATGGCCAAATGTTGTTTGTCCTGTACCACAGGGTGCATTCTACCTTTTCCCTGATGTTCACCGCTTATACAATGAAACCTATCCGGATTCCGCTGCAATGTGCACACACCTGCTGGAAGAAGCAGGCGTTGCGTTGGTTCCGGGTGCCGCATTTGGTGATGACAATTGTATTCGCATTTCCTACGCAGTAGACGAGAAAACCCTCGAAGAATCATTACATAAAATAGCCCGCATTCTTTTTGGATAAGATAAATATAATATTGGGCTTTACACTTTTTCCCTACGCTTCATCATACAGACACCTGCCCTTTATCACCTAAGGGCAGGTTTAATAGCTATGTTAATGAAGCGGGGTAATATTTTCATGACCACGAATACACTTGATTGGACAGGTGCATGGAACGGGCGGCTTGCCCGAAAAGATGAGCGACGCCACGAGAACCGTTGCGAAAAGCTCGCCACGCATCTTTATGAAGAAATTGACGGCAATAGACTGCCTTTCATTAATTTACCATACCGTGACGATCTAGAAAAAGGGCTGCTGGAACATTCACCATGGCTTCAGTCCTTTGACCACATGCTCCTGCTTGGTATTGGCGGCAGCGCACTGGGAGCCAGAGCTTTACAGCGTGCTTTTTATCCTGAGCAGGATATGCCGAACCACACCGGGAAACGTTTATGGATTTCAGATAACGTAGATGCAGGCATTTCTGAACAATGGCTTGCGCGGTTACCAGCAGAAAAAACTGTAGTGGTTGTTATCTCTAAGTCCGGTGGAACAATTGAAACCATCGCACAATATTTTCTTGTGCGCGAATGGTTAAAAGAACATCTCGGCGATGCGTGGACCGATCACATCATGCTTATCACAGATGCCCACAACGGCTATCTGCGTGATGAAGTTAATAGACTTGGTGTGCGCTCTATGCCTGTTCCGGACAACCTCGGTGGACGCTATTCCGTGCTCAGCGCAGTTGGTCTCGTACCGGCTGCGTTCCTAGGTATTGACTGGAAAGCTTTGCTTGATGGTGCTATGTCTGTTGGCGAAAGCCTTTGTAAACGCGGGTGCGGAGAACGCACCATGCTTACACATCCTTCGTGGAAAATTGCATCATGGGCAAAAACGCTGATGGAAGAAGACTACAATATTTTGTTGTTCTTCACTTATATTCCAACATGGGCATCTTTCGGAGACTGGTTCGCTCAGCTTTGGGCTGAAAGTCTCGGCAAAGATGGTAAGGGGTCTACCCCGCTTCCAGCCAAAGGCGTTACAGACCAGCATTCCACGCAGCAGCTATACCTTGGCGGTCCGCGTGACAAAGGCTGTTTATATCTGACCTGTCCGAACCAGCCGGAAGGTATGACCTTTGCCGATGATTTACCGGAAAAGTGGGATTACCTGCGCGGTGTAAAATTCGGTACTATGCTCCAAGCAGAGACGCTCGGATCACGCATGGCTCTAGGACAGACAGACACTCCTCTCGTAGAAATCAGAGTTGGAGAAACAACGGAAATGGAAGCAGGACGCCTGATTGCACTACTGGAAATTGCCACAGTGCTTACAGGCTGGCTGCTTGAAATAAATCCGCTTAACCAGCCGCATGTAGAATTAGGCAAAAGGCTGGCTAATGCACGGCTCGGCGCGACCGGCTACGATGAAGAAAGCAAACAGCTTGAACATTTCTTAGGCAGGGAGCCCGACATTCAGGAGTTCTAACTTGATTCCAAGGTTTTTCAAGGACAAAAAGCCATTCGGCTTTGTTAGAGTCCTCTCATGGGCAATGCTCATAGTCATCATTATATCCAGCTTGCTCATGTCCACATTTATTGCGGATCAAGCCCGAAAAACCTTAATCGAAAAACAGAAGAACTTTGCACTCCTTCTGGCGGAAAATCTGAACCATCAGATTTTCCGCCGGTTTACTCTTCCAACCATCATCGGGTACGGGCGTATTGCGCTACGAAACCCGACTCAGTATGAGCGCCTAGAACAGGTTGTACAAAACACCATTCACGGGCTGCACGTTAAAAGTCTGCGCATCTACGACAACAAGCAGATTACCTCATTTTCTACGAATAAAGATGATCTTGGCAAAAGCAATATTGCCGGAATTTCTGCCCAGAAAGCAGTTGAACAAAACACATACAGCTTTGAAATTGAGTCAAAAGTTTCATCGCTGAAAGCTGTTTTTATGCTCAAGCTGCCTGAAGATTCCTTCACCCTGCGCACAACTTATCCACTGCGCCTTGAAGGAAAACTCGGTGAAGAGCCAAAAGAACTGCCGATCATGGGTGTACTTGAACTGACGCAGGACATTACGCAAGACTACAAAAGCGTAATCCAATTCCAGCGCCTGATTTTTGTCTCAATCTTTTTCTCGTCTATGCTGATGTTTATTATTCTTGTGAGCATCATTAAAAGGGCAGAACACGTACTCACAAAGCGTCTTGAAGAGAAAGAAAAACTTGAACGCGACCTGCACCAAAACGAAAAGCTTGCGGGCATGGGACGCATGGTTTCATCCATTGCACATGAAATCCGTAATCCGCTCGGTATCATTTCTTCCAGTGCTGAAATGATGATTAAACGAGACAGCACTGACGACTTCACCAAAAAAATGCTCACAGTTATTTTTGATGAATCCAAACGCCTTGCCCAGACGGTTACAGACTTCCTCGACTATGCAAAGCCTAAAATGGCACGGCACGACAAGGTTGACCTTGCGCTTATTATTAATCAGGCGCTGGGCTTCCTCGAAAACGAGCTGGATTCAAAAGGCATCACTGTCTCAAGGGATTATAATTTAAAATTCTTTATAGAGGGTGATAGCGACTTGCTCTATCGTGCTGTATACAATGTTCTTTCAAACAGTATTCAAGCGATGGACGGCAAAGGGGAAATTCGGATTTGCGGCGTACGCGGCAGAACAGCAATGCTGCAATTCCACGATTCCGGCAGCGGATTCGATCAAGCGCATTTGAACCAGATGCTCGATCCATTCTTCACCACACGCGACAACGGAACCGGACTTGGACTGCCTATTGTAAATAGCATTGTTAAAAGTCACCACGGAACACTGACGTTAGGCAAGTCAGACCTTGGCGGCGCACTCGTTACTATGGAATTTCCACTGAAAACATCTGGCAGGTAATCAGGCATGAAAAAGAAAAAACACCTACTCGTTCTGGATGATGAAAAAAACTATCTGCTTGTTCTCGAAGCACTGCTTACTGATGCAGGATACAAAGTTACAGCATTAAATGATCCCGAAACCGCGCTGACGTTTCTAGAAGAATCTGATGTTGATGTCGTTGTAACTGACATGAAGATGCCTAAAATTACCGGCGCAGAAGTTCTCGATCATGTCCGCAAAAATTACCCCGGACTTCCGGTTCTCATTATGACAGCCTTCGGTACTATTCAAAGTGCAGTTGAAGTTATGCGTACTGGCGCATTCGATTACATTGCCAAGCCATTTTCAAATGATGAGCTGCTACTCTCAGTACAGAATGCAGTCGAGCTTTCACAGGCACGGCAAAACTACCAGCTCCTCACAGAAAATTTTCAAACCCGATACGGACGAAACAACATCATCGGTAAAAGCAGCGCCATCCGCTCTGTTCTTTCCATTATCGACCGTGCTGCGCCAAGCAAGTCCACTGTCCTTATCACAGGGGAATCCGGTACAGGTAAAGAACTGGTAGCCCGCGCAATTCACTTTTCTTCACCACGCAAAAGCGCTCCGTTTGTAAGCGTTAACTGCATGGCGTTAAACCCAAGTCTTTTGGAAAGTGAACTTTTCGGACATGAAAAGGGTTCGTTTACCGGCGCGGTTGCTATGAAGCGAGGGCGTTTCGAACTCGCTGATTCAGGCACGCTATTCCTTGATGAAATCGGGGAGTTGTCCCACGATATGCAGGTAAAACTGCTTCGAGTATTACAAGAACGCCGTATTGAACGCGTAGGCGGGACAGAAGAAATTGAAGTAGATATCCGTATCGTTGCCGCAACAAACAAAGACCTTCTCGAAGAAGTTAAAAAAGGCAACTTCCGCGAGGACCTATACTACCGACTGAACGTTGTTCACATGCAAATTCCACCACTGCGTGAACGTCGTGAAGACATTCCACTTCTAGTGACGCATTTCATTGAAAAAATTTCAGAGCAGCAAGATGTTGATGAACGCACCTTTACACCGGAAGCGTTAGACTACCTTTCCGGCTACGAGTGGCCGGGCAACATCCGCCAGCTTGAAAACGTCATTGAGCGCTGTTTAGTGCTCGGCACAGGCTCCGATATCTCTGTTGACGATCTCCCGCCTGAAGTACGTGATGAAGAGAGCCAATTGAAGAGTGCTGTAGACCTTCTCCCCGTACAGCTCGATCTTAGTGATACGCTGGAAAAAATTGAAGCAGCTCTAATCCGCAGAGCACTTGCACGCGGTAACTTTGTACAGGTCAAGGCTGCGGAAGCGCTTGGAATTTCTAAAAGTCTGTTGCAGTACAAATTAAAAAAATACAATATCACTGGGCATTAAGCACTGTTAGCCTATACTACCATGTATGTAGTCTGTCTTCAAAGGTTTGTGGACACAGGGACACAACAATTTCAGTGAGTGTTTCAATTAGTTGATAAGCACGGTGCTACAGCAGCAGATAGGCATTTTTTCATTAACAAATCAGTACGTCTTTCAAACACGCGGAGCCCCCATGCTAAAAGTCGCAATCCCCGGCTTTGAACCAATGGAATTTGACCATCTTGTATTAGATTTTAACGGAACCATTGCTTTCGATGGCAATATTATTCGCGGTGTAGAACCCGCAATTAGCATGCTTGCACAGTTGGTTACTGTACATATTCTATCTGCCGACACCAATCAGAACGTAACCCAACAAGTTGCCCACCTTCCAGTAACAACCCGCGTTGTGAACAGTGCCTATCAATTACAGGAAAAACTGGAATACGTGGAAGCCCTCGGTGCAGAATCTGTCTGCGCTATCGGGAACGGCAATGTTGATACTGACATGCTGAAAAAAGCCGAACTCGGCATTGCTATTCTTGGGCAGGAAGGGTTAAGCCCAAAGGCTCTGCTAGTCGCAGATGTGCTTATGCCGGACATCGTTTCTGCACTAGAATCACTAGTTAACCCTGCACGGCTTAAAGCAACATTGCGTACATAATTTTATGTAGATGGTATAGCTAGATCCACTCCCGTACAGCTGAGCAGCAGTACGGGAGCTTTTTTCTTTGTTGAATAAAAATTCAGTACACTTCGTTTTTTAGTACAATAAAAACATCCATCATCTTATATAATTATCGATACATACTCATACTAGACAACTCTATAGCATGCACTCATGTGCAATCTATAGTTATCTCTGCACTGCAAACTGTTAACACAAGTTTGCAGTATTATTTTACGCTAATTACCAAGATTCATTATAATTCAAGACCTTGTGAATTATATCTCAATCGGCATGCATTTTGTATTATCAAAATCGCGCAAACTAAAAATACAGTTCTTAGTTATCTTGAGGAGGATACAAAGATATGTCTACAATTTCACGTCGTCAGATGATTGCAGGTGTTGGTGGAGTAATCGTGGGCGGAGCTGTTGCTTCCGCACTCCCAGCTATGGCAGCCCCTTCTAAATTTGTTCCTAACACCGAGTGGGTTCCGCACAAAGTTGATCCAGCTATCGGCGAACGCTTTGGCTACGACGGATACTACCACAAAGGCTACGGCTGCTGCTACGGTGCATTCTACGCTATCGTTGGTCAGATGGCAGAAAAACATGGCGCTCCATACAAAGATTTTCCTTTCCACATGATGGAAGTTGGTAAATCCGGTATTTCCAACTGGGCAACCATCTGTGGCGCACTTCTTGGTGCTGCTTCCGCATTCTCTCTCTTCTATGGTCGTAAAGAACGTAAAGCCATGGTTGACGAACTTTTCCGCTGGTACGAACAGACTGCATTCCCTATCTACAAGCCAACAACCGATATCCACGTTGATAAAGAAATCCCTACCAGCGTAAGTAACTCTGTTCTTTGTCACGTTTCTGTATCCCGTTGGTCTTACACTACAGGTATTCCTGCTAAGTCCAAAGTTCGTTCCGAACGCTGTGGTCGCCTGACTGCTGACGTTTCCCGCAAAGCTATCGAAATCCTCAATGCTAAAATTGATGGTAAATTCGAAGGTCTCTACGGCAAACAAGAATCTGTGAAGTACTGTGAAAGCTGTCACGGTAAAGGCAAAGAGTCCCCTATTGCTAAAGGCAAGCAGGACTGTACTCCTTGTCACTCCGGTTCTGAAGCTACAGAAAACAAATTTAAAGATCACCCATAATAGCTAGTTCATAGTAACTGGGAGCTCCTCCCATACGCCTCATACGCCAAGGCGGTTCTGTATATCAGAACCGCCTTACTTTTTTTGTAGCGTATGTAATACCACCGCATAGATGTGAGCCTTACGACATTCTGCCACAAAACAAACATATGTTACAGTGACACCTACTTCTGGCATGTTTTACAGTAGACTGTTGTACGTCCAGCCACTTTCTCGGTTGTAAGAGGCTCACCGCACACACGACAATCCTGCCCAGATCTTCCGTACACCAAAAAATTGTTCTGAAACGCCCCTGCATCGCCGTGAGCATCTCTATAGTCACGAATTGAAGAACCACACTCACGAATCGCCTGCTTGAGCACTTCCTTGAGTTTTATGTGCAGCACCGCCAAGCTTTTTTTAGAAATCTCATTCGATGGCGTATCCGGTCTGATTCCGGCGCGGAATAGTGACTCGTCTGCATAAATATTACCGATTCCAGCAATTACTTTTTGATCGAGTAATGC
The DNA here is from genome assembly GCF_025210605.1 of Halodesulfovibrio sp. Lineage (NCBI taxonomy): Bacteria > Pseudomonadati > Thermodesulfobacteriota > Desulfovibrionia > Desulfovibrionales > Desulfovibrionaceae > Halodesulfovibrio > Halodesulfovibrio sp. The sequence goes on from NZ_JAOARI010000020.1 coordinate 44,881, forward strand.
CGCTTTTATGCGGGTTCTACGAGAACGGAACAGTGCTACAAAATCATCTGTTTCAATAGTGAGCGGTTCCGGCCCAAGCTGTTGCCAGAACTGCCAATTCAAATAATCGCACGGCGCTAACGCACGGCAAAAACCGAACTTTCGCATGTCATCAAAAAACAACCGTGTTCCATTACTCAAATCAAAAATAATTCGAGTATGCCGCGCAGGTTCAGTCTCGGCAGGATACACAAACAGTCTGCCGGACATCTTTAAATGAAACGCAAGCTGCAATGGATACTCTGAACGCGGCACAGGCAATTCGTTTGCGTAACGTTCAGGAATAGACAAATCCATGAGCAGCAATTTTCCCCGCCTATGAACATGTGTAATCTTTCGCCCTGCTACGTATTTTTCCAGCATCTCCCGCCGACCTTCGACACTGGAGTCATTCAAAATAGTGACCTGTTCTATTGTCTGCTCTGCCAGCATCGGCCATAGACCGGAGGCAATGGTTTCCACTTCTGGTAATTCTGGCATTATGAAGAATGAGGGTGTTTCGGCACAGGCATAGAGATAGTTTTCTCCTTGCCGTCCCTGATTATTGTAAAGACCATGTCTTTTCCTTCCTTGGAGGCTTTTACACCAGCCCTGTGAAGGGTCATCATGGATTCAACATCCATCCCGCCAACTTTAACTATTTTATCGCCCACACAAAATCCTGCTTTGCATGCAGCAGAATCTTTTTTAATTGCAGTAATAGTGGCACCGTCAGTTTCCATGCGCAAGACAAAACCAAGCCTGCTCTGTTTAATGAGTGGACAGTAAAATTGTACATCACCTTTGGCTTCTTCAAAAGGTGCTGCATTCCGCCACGGAACAACCGTCAGCACCTTCGCATCAGGGTCTAGCTTAGAAAGACGGTACGCAATTCCCCAGCCATATTCCACATGCCCTGTGCCGGACAAAATAACCATAGGAAGATTTGTACGCTTTCTTACTGCAACAGCCTGTTCTGCCATGCCCGTATCCCACATGGATTGAATGAGGAAAAAACGCTGACGATAGTGCGCTAACGATTTTTTAGCTACTTCTGCCGCCTTAGGATTCTTTTTATCCTTTTTCATTAACTCCACATGTTCATCATGCACCTTCTGCAATTCCTTTTCCTGCTCCTTCATGGCTGGAATCGGATTTTTAGGAAGATACTGACGCTCTTCCGGCGTTAAGCTTTCCACACCTTCGTCGCCAATTTTTTGTGCAACTGTGAAAGGAAAATTTAGTGCGAACACAGGAATGCTATGAACGTAAAGCGCTTTAATAATCGGTTCATACAAAGCATATGAAAAGCCCCACGCGTCCTTCCAGTCTACTTTTTTTGGAAATTCAGCAAAGGGTACTGAGCCGTCATTAACTGCATCAAGCTTTGGCTGCCTGTCTTGTGAAAACATTTCCAGTCCCACAGTAAACCGTGTGCCTGATGCTGCTAATGCATCGATTAATTTTGCTTGGACGATATGGTCGCAGGTGACGTTATGTGTTTCACCGATAAGAATGTAGTCTGATGATTGTGCGAGGGCGAGTACTTCGGAAAGGGATGCTTTGGAACCGTTGGCGTTAAAGAATTCGCCTTCAGTATACTTGGAGGATAGTTTTGAATGAGCGGGGTCTGCTTTCACCGCTTGAGCAGTATCAGAGCCATCTGCTGGCGGTGCATGGGCAGCGTGGGAAAAAGGTGGTTGCACCAACGTGCAACCACCCAATATGACAACTACAGAAAAAAGAATTCTGAGGGTTAATCCCATATCCTTTTGTCCTCGATAGGACGAATCTGCGGAGGCAGTGAGCCAGGAGTCAGCACTTTAAGCTCCGGACGAAGTTTAATTTTCTCACGGAACTGGTGCAGCAGTTCATCCCCACGTTTGAAGTTGCTTGCTTCAACGTACAAGGTCATTTCGTCAATGCCACCCGGGTTGGTAACTTCGATCTGCCAGCGCTTGATTTCTTCAAAGCGTGCCATAACCTGTTCAACCTGGTGTGGGTAAACGAACATGCCTTTAATACGAGCGGTAGTATCTACGCGACCAACAATAGAGCCAAGACGCGGAGAGGTACGACCACATGGGCAAGGAGATCTGTCAATGTAACCGAGGTCGCCAGTTGCAAGACGGATGAGCGGGTAGGTTTTGTTAAACGCAGTAACAACAATCTCACCAACTTCACCGTCTTTAAGAGGAATACCAGTATCAGGGTGACAGATTTCAACATAGGTTCTGTTAGCAATGTGCAGACCGGTTTTGTGGTAACATTCGTACCCAATACAACCAACGTCTGCTGTGCCGTAGCCCTGACGCATGATAAGGTCGAACTTCTTCTCAAGGGAAGAACGCATTTTCTCAGAGATACGCTCACCAGTTACAAATGCAACTTCGAGGTAGAGATCTTTACGCAGGTTCAAACCTTTTTCTTCTGCTTTCTGAGCAAGGTGCATCAGGTAGCTTGGAGTTCCAACATACCCGCTTACGCGCAATTTTTGCATGATTTCCAACTGAGTTGCAGCATTACCCGGACCAGCAGGAACGGTTGCACAACCCAAGTTACGCAGAGGCTCTTCAAACATGAGACCTGCTGGAGCAAGGTGGTAGTTGAAAGTAATCTGCGCAACGTCACCCGGACGGAACCCTGCGGAGTAGAAACCTTCTGTGTAGCCCCAGTAATCATCAGTGCGATCTTCTGGGTCAAAAATTGGTCCTGGGGAAAGGAAGACACGCTTCAATTCACCAAGGTCTTTTGTAAGCAGTCCACCAAGACGCGGTCCCATGGACTGCAAAAAGATAAGTTCTTTTTTCTTGAGGATAGGAATGTGTTTCAGATCTGAAAGAGATTTAAACTTTTCTACCTGAAACTGTGCGCGGTCAAAACGTTTTTTAACGTCTTCAGAATAACGGTATGCGTATGTAAGAAGGTCTTTAAGCTGGATGAGGTAAAACTGACGACGTTCGCTTTCGTCAAGCACTTCACGTCGGCTATATATGCCTTCTGTACGGTCTTTACGGGTCATGTGGGTACTCCATACAAGAAATTTTTATGCGGAACTAAACCCTGAGCTTACAGCAAAATGAATAGAAAATCAAGTTTTTTCTATTTTTTACATATATTTCAAGAATATACCACACAAAACGGAGGATGCAAGTTTTTTCCTATTGCCGCATAATAAAAAATCCCGATTCACAAGGAATCGGGATTGTAGAATCATCTGAAACAAGCAAAATATTATTCTGCGGATTCTTCTTTTGCAGCAGCAAGACGTTCTTTACGAGCCGCTTCCTGCTTGCGCTCACGGGTTCCCACATACTTGTGTCCCTCAAGAGCTTCAAGACCTTCCTGATGACGTGCAAAAATAAGAAAACCGGTGTGTGCAACCATGCGATCATTTGGACGCAGGCGATCCGGTACTGGTTTCCAGTTACGAACGAGGAGTTCAGAAACTTCAACTTCGTCAAATGGACCTTTTTCTAATTCTGTAAGAAGGCTGGAAACCTGATCCACTGTAGGAACAAGGAAACCAACCATTGCGCCGGACTTAATCGCACCCGGAATAAATTTTACATATTCCCAAGGGTCACGAACATCGAGGAACAGAGCATCGGCATCATCAACAAGAAAGCCGTTTTCGATGTTGTGGTTGTAGAGGGTTACGTTTTGACCGACACCTGCCCAGTCGAGGTTACGACGAGCAAGCTTCATAAATTCTTCGCGGGCTTCGTGAGTATGAATTTCGCCCTTTTCACCTGCAAACCAACTCATTGCGAGAGTAAGGCTACCGGAGCCGGAACCGGCTTCAATAACTTTAGAACCGTTACCCACACCAAGCTTCATGCAGATGTAGCCAATATCTTTTGGATAGATAACCTGTGTCTGACGCTTGACGCCTTTCACAAGATCGTGCAACGAAGGGCGTTGCACGCGGTATGGCTTTTCTTTATGTGTTAATACCACGCTGCCATAACCGGCAGCCATGATGTCTTCCATTTTAAGAATGCCATCATTGCCATGTATATCGTTGCCAGGTTCTACACGGCGCATAACGCGTTTTCCGCGCGGGCCGACAAGCAGAACCAGTTCGCCTTGCTTAATCATATTTTTTTTCCTCCGTGGTTGGAGCAACGCCCTACTTATATATATGGTAGCTGTCAAGAGACAGTCTCTTATTGAGAATTCAAGATTTTTCCAGCAGTCATGCAGAGTAGCAACTCTTTTTTGCTTGAAATAATAGCTGTCTTTTTGTGCTGCCTGTACGTATAATAATGAACCTTACCAGAGTGCGGGACATAATCGCCATGAAGTTTACATATATTTTTGGTCCGGTTTTTTCCGGAAGACTTGGTCACTCTCTTGGTCTTGATCTTCTTGGAGAAAGAATCTGCTCAATGGATTGCCTTTACTGCGAAGTGGGCAAAACTGATGAGTTGACTCTTGACCGGAAGCCGTATGTCCCGGCTGACTACCTGCTGAACGAGTTACGCCAATGGCGCGACGCACACAGCGACAATTTACCCGATTATGTTACTCTGGGAGGCTCCGGAGAACCGTGTCTTAACAGTGAACTGGACACGATAATAAAAGGCTGCAAACAGATTCTTCCATCTGTCCCTGTAGCAGTTCTCACGAACAGTACACTCATATGTGATCCCGATGTGCAAAATGCACTGTTGGAAGCAGATGCTGTGCTTCCTTCACTGGACTCACTTGTAGATAAAGAATTTGCGAAATTGAATCGCCCCTGCGGGGGGGTTAGCGCCGCAGCAATTGCGGACTGTCTTATACAGTTCAGCAAAAAATACAGCGGCAAAATTTTTCTAGAAATATTACTGTCGCAGGGCATAAATGACTCACAAGAAAATTTAACCCTGCTCAAGGAGTATGTAACTCAGTTACAGCCTCATCGTGTTGACGTAACTACGTTATCAAGACCCGGTGCTTTTTCTTTAGCAAAAGCTGTTGATTCTAACGTACGAAAAGTATGGCAAGATGCACTTGCTGAGTGCATTACTAGATTTGATGCCAACGGCTCGACTAGCCACCAACATATTGCCAAAGAAAACACACAGGCAGCAGCTGAAGCACAGCCTGCCACAGATAACCCACCGGACTTGCATGACCAAGACCGGTTAGCTGCAAAGCAACGTGTTCTGGAATCGCTCACACGCAGACCCCAGACACCGTCACAGCTCGCGATAGCTCTCACCCTTCCTCTATCCATTGTCATAGGCGTTTTAGACATACTGGAGAATGAAGGGACAATTTATAAGTCAGAGCCGGATCGCACAGCTACACTCAACACAGATGAGCCGTTTTACTCCTGCCAGTAGTCCGAGTGCCCCGACAACATTCGGAAAGGTTTTTTAAAGGACTCACAATGGTCAGACCACGCAAAGGCAAGCGTAAGATGTTTATCAGCACCTTGCCGGGCGAACAGGTTGAAGTAGTACTTGCTGAAGAGGGCGTAGTACAAGAATACTATGTTGAGATGGTGCATCAGCAAAAAACAAAAGGTAATATCTACAAAGGTGTTATCAACAACATAGACACAAACCTTCAAGCCGCTTTCATTTCATACGGAGCAGAAAAAAACGGATTTCTTCAAATTGACGAAGTTCATTCCGAATATTTCCTTGCACCGCATGACCCAACTAAAGGTAAAAAATACCCGCCAATCCAAAAAGTCCTCAAAGCTGGACAAGAAATTCTGGTGCAGGTTGTTAAAGAACCTACCGGAACTAAAGGCGCTTTTCTTACCTCATATCTTTCCATTCCGGGACGTTTTCTCGTTCTCACTCCGGGACGCGAACAAATTGGTGTTTCCCGTAAGGTTGATGACGAAAAAGAACGCGCACGCCTAAAAGCTATTTTTGACGAACAAAAGCCGGGTGATGACCTTGGCGTAATTGTTCGTACCGTCAGCATGGCGCAGCCTAAAACTTCTTTGCTGCGCGACTTACGCTTCCTTAAACGTATGTGGAAAGACGTACGCAGAAAAGCCACCACAGAAGAATCTCCAGCGTTGCTCTACAGAGAACGTGACCTCGCAACCCGCGCAGTACGAGATTACCTGACAGATGAAGTCGGTGAAGTGTGGATTGATGATGAAGGCACAGCAGAAGCAGTAGAAGAGTTTGCAGGACTCGTTTTCCCGCGCCGTGGACTTCAGGTAAAAATCCATAATCAGCCGGAACTGTCCATGTGGGAACGATTCAACTTGCAAAAGCAGCTTGAGCAAATTTACTCCCGTGAAGTTGTCTTGCCATCCGGTGGACGTTTGGTCTTCGACCAGACAGAAGCACTTATGGCGATTGATATTAACTCCGGAAAAATCGCAGGCAAAACAAATTTCGAATCCATGGCGCTGAAAACCAACATGGAAGCAGCCCAGACTATTGCCCAGCAATTAAAACTGCGCGACATCGGCGGACAGGTTGTTATCGACTTCATCGAAATGCGTGACCGCAATCATTGGCGCGAGGTAGAAAAAACACTGCGTAACGCCATGAAACTGGATAGAGCACGGCATGATGTGGGCAAAATGAGCCGCTTCGGTCTGCTTCAGATTGTACGCCAGCGTTTAGGCTCCTCTGCATTATCCATCAGCACAGAAGTCTGTCCATGCTGTAACGGCTCCGGCTCACGCAGAAACATGGAATGGCAGTCTTTGCAATCTCTTAAAGATTTGCTTCGTCGTCTGCGTCACAACAAAGATGCTTCTGCAAAGTTCGAGCTTGAAGCAGAACGTGAGCTTGCCATGTATTTACTTAACCAAAAACGCGAACGTCTTCTCGAACTGGAAAAAACCTACAAGGTTGCCATCGAGATTAAGATCGCCAAGGCATAATCTATGGCGCGTGTACTTTTACATATGTGCTGCGGTCCTTGCTCCATAACAACTATTAAGGAGTTGCAAAGCGAAGGGCTGGAAGTAACCGGACTGTTCTATAATCCCAACATTCACCCGACGAAAGAATATCTTCGACGACGTGAGGGTGCTATTGAAGTAGCCCGTAAATACGATGTTAAAGTGATTTTACGCGATCAGGAATACGACCCGCAAAAATGGTTCCGCACCATGTGTTACCGCGAAGAAAACCGCTGTTTCCACTGCTATGCAATGCGTATGGAGCGTGCATTTTCTATCGGACGTAAAGGGAACTTTGATTACGTGACGACCACCCTGCTTTACTCCAGAATGCAAAAGCATGAAGACATTAAAAAGCTTGGTGAAGATATGGCACAAGGTGGCGCTGCCAAGTTCCTGTACCGCGATTTCCGCACCGGCTGGAAAGAGGGTATCGAAACCTCCAAAGACTGGAACATCTACCGCCAACAATATTGCGGCTGCCTCTATTCAGAAGGAGATCGTTACGCTAAAGAGTTTAAAGACACCTGCGGGTTAAAAAAATAAAAACAAGGGCAGTCCTGAATTTTCGGACTGCCCTTGCTCTATCTGCAACATATCTATCAACAAGATAACAATACTGTTATCTGTCCAGTAATAACACTGCCCTTTGTTACGTACGTATCGAAACAATTAGGCTATCTGCTTTAGAAAACAAACACGCGACCAGAGGCATGCATCTGCACTGCCTGTTATTCTTCATCAATTTGCGGAACCATTTTCATAAGATGTTCACGAACGTCAAACACAAACTGGTTTAGCAAATTCGAACGATATTTCTGCTTATTCATCACAGCATACAAACTGCGTTTAAACCGTACCCCTTCAAGCTGAACAGGGAATAATTCTCCCTTCGCAAGCTCCCTTTGGAAACAAAACGGAGACATGCAGCTTAATGTTCCCGGATTTTTCAATACAGATTTAATAGCCTCAATGTGTTCAAGTTCCATAAAGATATTAATATCTTTCTTCGCCGGTCCTAAATGCTTCCACATGGTTTTACGAGTACCGGAACCTTGCTCACGCAAAATCCAGTCTAAATCCAGCAGTTCAGATAAATGATACTCCTGCGACCCTGCAAGATACTTATCTGCTGTAACCACAACAAGCTCTTCTTTATAGACCTCTTCAAACTTGGTGGAGCGGGATTCGTAATCGCCTTCAATAAAACCTAGGTTTATTTCGCCGCTTTCAACGTGCTCAACAACATGCGTTGAGTTAAAGTTAATAACTTCAATCTGACTCTGCGGATATTTTGTTTTAAAAGAGTACAATACCTGCGGCAAAATATAGTCTGCAAACGTAGAACTTGCACCAACGCGAAGCACGCCAGCCATTCTGTCACGCTTAAATAATGTTTCCACATCGCGAATCTGTTCAAACGCAGGTTCCAGACATTCCATTAGAATTTTGCCATTCTCGTTAGGCACAAGCCTGTTGCTTATTCGATCAAAAACCCGCTCGCCAACTGTTTGTTCCAGTGATTTTATCGCCATTGAGACAGCTGAGTGTGTCAAAAAATGTTCCTGCGCAACGGTTCCAATATGAGGATTCCGCATAAGCGCGAGGAATAATTCTATTTGCCTTATGGTAATATTCATAAATTCCTCTTTCAAAAAAATTGAACGAATCTTTCAATATTATAAACTTGAAATTAAATCTACACAGAGTATCTTCTTTATCAGCGCTAGTTCACTATCTTATCAAGTACTGCCATATTTATAAGATATCTGAATAAATACGACCTTCTTCCTCCTTTTTTTTCTGAAAAATCTCCTGTCCCACGAGCAGGAGATTTTTCCTTTTTTACGCCGAACTGCTTCTTGGCTCTGTTGAATTTACTAGCATATTCAAACAGTTGCACATGAACAGTTCGAAAAAGAACGCTTTTCTGCTGTACATGTCAGAAAAGCGTTCTTTCTTGGGCAAGAGCTTTTTTTAAGCAATTGTCCCGTCCTTGAATAAGTTCACAAGAAAAGGACTTATTATGAGAAAGCAAACAAGAACAAAGACTAAGCGAACACAACGGGACTACACATTAGGCTTTAAACTGGCTGTTGTTGCTCAAGTGGAGAGTGGTGACATGA
>NZ_JAOARI010000021.1 GCF_025210605.1 Halodesulfovibrio sp.
CGTGCGTGTCGCAGACTTTATCCATGGTTGATGATAGGTTTTGACGTGCTTCTGTGTATGTTATTGCGTATGGCATGGTTGCCTCCTTTGTTGCACCTGTACAGATAATAGTACAGGTTGTAGTGTGCGTCAATGAGGCAAGCGTTATTCAGTTGATTGAGAAGAGACATTCTGATTTGTTTCTGTGGGCGTAAGCTCAGATGGCGCTTTGGTTGGAAGGGGCTTTAAAGTTGGTTTAGCAGGCACTACAGGGGCGTTTATTGCTTTCTGTGCAGTAGTTGTCTCTACAGTCTTTACAGCGGAAGGGTAGAGTCGTTCATGTAGTTCTGTTAGTTGTGGGTAAAAAAAGATAAGGAGCGTGAAAGAAAGCAGGCTAATCCATAACGCGCTACCAATTCCTATCCTAAATATTTTTTGCCAACGTGCCCTAGTTTTAAGCTCCGTGAAAGGCTTGCCTAGTGACTCTTTTAAGGCAGGAGCTTTGCTTGTTAGTACTGTCAACTGCCGATCAATCTCTGTGGTTACAAGTCGAAGAGATCGTTTGTGGTTACTTGCAGAAAAAAAGAAATAAAACGAAAACAGGTAGAAGCAAAAGAGAAGCACCATATTTGATAGCGCGTACGGAGTATTCCAATCAACTTTACCTACAATAAAGGCAATTGCTATTGGTAGTGAGATAACTGTTTGCTGTAAGGTACTAAGGGTTCCTGATAGCTTCTCTGTAAGGGCTAGCTTGTTGTCTTCAATGTCTTCTTTTAACTTATCAATGGAAAAGTTGTAGATGAATGTGTGGTACTCATCTTGGTAGTCGCAATATATTTCTTTAAATTTAGATAGAATGTATGAAAATCTTTTGTTTTGATCAGGTTGTTGCAGGGCAAATTTTGTAACAACTTTTTTGAAGATGACTTTTTGCTCTTGCTCGTGGGTGTCAGAAAAGCCGTGTTCTAGAAAGGCATTTAGCTCGGTGCAGTCATGAAGATCTTCTTTGGTGAAATTAAGAGAGAAATCAACGGCTGAAAGCCCGTTAAAGTATACGTATGAAAGGTCATTCGTAAGCTTTGCTGGAAGGTCAGACAGTTTTAGTAATACATTTTTGAAATTATGGATTGAGTAGTATGAGGCAACCGAAGGTGTGTGGGTGTCTTCATTGCTGAGCTTTTCTTCAATTACATAAAAGCGGCTAGCAGGTCTATCTAAATTGGTTTGAATAGATAAAAAATCTTTAAAGTTGAAGTAAATTCCTGGTATACGATCTGATTCGATGAGTACCGTAATATTTTCTCCTATGAGTTCAGCTCTTGAATAGTCAGTTGCATGAAGAATCGTTTTGTCGTTGATTGCAATTTCAGTAACTATTTCCTCAGATGCCAAGTTGTATAGGGCGGAGTAATTATCCGCTGTGCATTGCAGTACGAGAGTTGATTCGCCACTCGTCTGGTCAGGTATATTAATGCTGCTTGCTTGTTCCAGCAGTAGCTTGGCATCTGAGTAATTGGACATTATTTATGTTTCTTCACGGTTGATTTCATCGATTTGATCAACAATTTTTTGTGGAGGGTTGAAAATTACTAAGGCATCGTCGTTTAATCGAAGGGTGCTGTTCCCCTTTTTAAGAAGAACCTTCTTGCTGGTAAGTAGCCTAGCCTCAAAGCGAAGGCTCATGCTGTCATTCTGTCCACCTATCCACTTAAATTTTTTAAGAGAGTTTTTGTTTGGCTCAAATCCTGTACTTATTTTATAATCATGTTCGTTGATAAATTCAAGGAAATGCAGCGGAAGTTCTTCGTTTAGGTGTCTAGAAAGATCGTCAAGGAAAACAGCTTTGTTTTCATGAAGTTTTTCTTCACAGTACTTTGTTATCTTACGATAAAAATTGACTCTGTCTTCGCGCGGGATATGTTTCGCGGAATAGTCCTTAGCTGCGCGGTGCAGTTCTTCTGTCTGGGTTTTTGCATCCGAAAATTCATCGCAGCCTACAAAGTCTAAAAAGTATTTGGGTGTGCTGTTACTAGCTTGACCTTTTATGAAGGATAGGTACTGACCTTCATTTTTTATCCATCCATCTATTTTTACTTCGCAACAGACATGCAGTTTGTCTAAATCAAGATGAATTCTTTGTGTAACATTTAAGTCGTCATCGATGGCACTACCAACCTTATCACGCAGCATAGCGGCAAGAATTCTTTTGGTTCCATTATTGGTTCCAATGTGTGCAAAAACAACATAGCCACCTGTTGATAGTTCTTGTTTTTCCATTTGTGCTTTGAGCAGGCTCATTGCGTGACGCGTAAAGACCGTGAAGGAGTCATCATCAGGATGCTGAAGGTATTCAGTTAAGCGTACGCTAAAGCGGCTCAAGTCTTGATTTTTATTAAATACTCCGAGTCCCTTGCCGATCCTCCGGTTGTAGAGCTTTAAAATTTCTGAGAGGAGGTTGGTTACTGTTTGATCAGGCGGTAGCGGTGCATCACGCAGAGTTACTTCGCAATCTTCGAAAAATTGTTCGGTATCAATTTTATGTACAATTGCGCGGTAGTTGTTTTGCATTTTTTCTCTTGAATCAGTAGTTGTTGTCATTCACAGTCCTTGTAGGTGAGGCGTAAGAGTGATAGTCGGTGAATCATCACTACGTGTATGAGGCTAATAAATCAGACGTAAATAGGTGTGTGTTTCAGAACAATACCGCTCCCTCGGCTTTGTAGAGCCGCCCCCGCGAATAACCCTTATGCTGTTCGTACAGCGCTAGCAGTAGTGTCTTTTTGTTCTTGTTCCAATTTTTTTGTTGCGCGTTTGTGAACCATTGACTCTCCAACTTCGACTGCCGAACAAACGGCATTCATGATTGTTGGTGAGAGTGGCAAGCTTCCGTTAAATACGGCGTTTATTTCTATAGCCGGGAGATTGGCTTTTTTAGCAATGTCTGAAATTGTTACGTCAGAATCGTGTGCAAATTCTTCCAGCACGTTCTTTACCGCAAGATCGTATGCGGTTACGGTTTGTGCTGTGGACGTATCGAATGTGTTGTCTCGTAACAGTTCGTTATACGGGATTTTTAGCGCGTCTGCATAACGCAGCATTGCGCCAAACGTAGTGCGTTCCCCGCCTCTTTCCTCGCTTAGCCATCGAGATACGGTATCTTTGTTTACTCCCATTTTTTTAGCAATTTCATGCTGCCTCAGTCCTGATGCTTTAAGCTTCTTTACTTCAGCAAGAATGATATTCCACGCATGGGCATTTTCTGGATCGTATTTAGCCATGCGTGCTTTTTTATCTTTTTTTATGCTGTTTTGTGGCATCTTCTGTCCTGTGTAAAAAAATAGGGTTGTCTTTTTAAGATGTCTTGTGGCATCATTCTGTAATGAAAAGCGTAATTGAAGAATATCGAAGAGATCACAAGGTCACTTTTGCGGAGATTGCTCGGCGTTGCTCGTTAGACCGATCCGTCGTTCTTCGACACTGCAAAGGCGAACGACGAATCGGTGGCGAGGCAGCGCTGCGGTATCACGCCAAGTTGGGTATTCCGCTGCCAGAATTACGACCGGATATTTTTGGGCAGCAAAAACAGATGGCAGATACACGATTGTAGCATTTGATGCCAGTAAAGGTAGGGGAAAGTGAGTATATACTTCGCCTAACTTCTGAGGAATTTACATGGAAAACAAACATACCATTCCCGC
>NZ_JAOARI010000022.1 GCF_025210605.1 Halodesulfovibrio sp.
AGAAAAGCGCCTTTCGGCGCTTTTTCTACTTTCCGCAGCGTTTGCAGCAAGTACAAATGGTTCCGCAACCAACTTCTGCGTAAGTTACGTCTACCAAAGCATTCTCAATCTTTTTCCAAGCACTCATTACGTATTTCATTTCGTTTTCCTCCGTTGAGAGAGTAACTATGCTTCGCGGCTTATAAAGTAAAATTCAAAGAATTCACTTTTTTCATGAGTTTTTTTTATATAATGATTTTCTACAATAAAAACAGAAGGAAACAGAGTAGAGCATGAAAAAAACCATCAAAATTCATAAAAAAAGAGACCGCACACCAGTTGCACGGTCTCTTTCTACATTACATACGGGCTTGCCTTACAGCAAAACGAAGCACCCGTCGAACATCTTTATCTAGCTGTTCATCCACAAAACGATGTGTTCCAGCTCATGCAGGGTATTCGCAATAATTGCATTTCCCTCTTCGGTTGGATGAACACCATCAGTCAGGGTATTTAAATACGGCTCATGCTGAGAAAGTTTGGTAAAAATATCTACATACGTAATATTGTAGTCTGCGCACATATCCAAATACGCAGCAGACAATTTGCCGATACGCTCACGGTGCTCAACATTGGTTACAGGAAACGGGCTGACCATTACAATATTCTTTTTACCGTAGGTTTCCACCGCATCTATTAATATAGTACGCGCATTCTCGACAGACTCTTCAATCGTCAGATTCTGCACTCCGGCAGGCGCTGCCATATCAACAACACCAAAGCTGAACATCAGGCGCGGTTTACTCTCTGGAATAAGTCTGGCTTCAACTTCACTTTTCCAACGCTTTGCGATTGCCTGACTTGAATGTTTACGAGCACCTAAATTATAAAACGTAGCAGGAGGAACCGGCACGCCGGACGCCAAGCTTAACTGACCAACCCAACCCTTTAATGACGGGTCGCTTACACCGAGAGTTAAAGAATCGCCAAAAAAGAAAAATGTTTTCATACTCTCTCCTGTTCCATACCTACTTCAAAATGTATGCAATCTCACCAGCAACGACAGTATATCACTTAAATTTTAGAACACACTGTTGCCACTGTTATTAGTATATAAATCCAACAGTCTTTAACCACCGGACACGTATTACAAAGATACGTTTTACGCAGTGGAGACTCTCCGATACTGTAGTTAACGCTATTCCCGATCAATTGTCTAGCTCGATAAGAACAACCATCAATTTTTATTGACCGTTATAGCAACGTTGCGCACTAAATTCTCCCATACAAAAAGAGATCATACTGCAATTCATCAATTCCACAAAAGAATGTACTACTATCGCAAAAAAAGCAGCACGGCATTAGTCACCACTGTAGCAGCTCTTTTTCAGAATATTTTTTACTGTATATCCATACTCAACAGGAAGGGATTTAAGCTATACGAATGCTGCAATAAGTTACACATTTTTCATTAATATTCTTTAACGCATATTTTGAAATATTTATGGAATTCAAACGGTTCTCACATCAGTCACCTCTTGACAGCACACGTCAAAATACTTACCTGAATGAGCGGGATTATATCCCGCCAAATACTCTTTCAGGACATCAAAATGAGCGAACCAACAGAAGAAACTATTAAACGCGTGCGTAACTACGTTGCAAAATATTGCGATAAAACAGGTCTTACAACCCACTCAATGCCAGAAGTAACTGACGCGGTAGTACTCGGACTTGCAAACAACATCGACACGCTGGGTAAACCTCTCTGCCCTTGCCGCTTCTATCCGGACAAGGCAGAAGAAATTAAATCCCGAACATGGCTCTGCCCATGCAAGGACATGAAAAGCTACAAGTACTGTCACTGTATGTTGTTTGTTAACAAAGACGGTATGCCTGTAACCGAACATCTGCCGGAAGACCATGAAGGTATCGCCACTTACGGCATCACAAAAGACCCTGCACCAGAAAAGTACAACCCGCCAAAATAATTTTTTATGCGCCAAGCTAAGAACCCCCAATAGTCATGCAGCTATCGGGGGTTTTGTGTATTTGGTGGATAGAATAAAGAATCCAAAAATGCGTTATTACAAAACGGTGCTTAGAACAAAAAAGAGACTCCCATCACAACGATGGGAGCCTACAAACCATATGATAAGCGGCAGACACTTTTGCCGAAATAACCTGTTCGCTTTGCAACCAAGCGGACTTCGTTGCGAGCAGGGCTATCTAAAACTTGCCGCGTCCATGTTAAGGCGAGCCAAAATTTTCTGAAGTGCTACACGGGATAATCCTGACACACGCGCAGCTTCAGAAATATTTCCTTTAGTGCTTTTAAGCAGGTCAGAAACATACGCTTGCGTAAAATCATCAATAACCTTGTTTTTTGCTTCCTTGTACTGAGTAATCCCTGAAGAATCACTTTCAGGAGCAGCTACAGCCGTCAACGTGCCACTATCTACAAGCCGGACAACATTCATATCGACTGTTTCACCAGAGCAGAACACAGTTAATCGGCGCACATAGTTTTGCAGCTCACGCACATTGCCTTGCCATTGTTTTGTGGAAAGGTACGTCAGCACATCCGGCGCAATTCCCTTCTCCTGCAGCCCCATTTCCGTACAAGATTGTCGTAAAAAATGGTACGTGAGCAACGGGATATCGGTAACTCTCTCCCGAAGAGGTGGGATTGTCACCGTAAGAACATTTAAGCGGTAGTACAGATCTTCACGAAACGACTTATCCTGAATGTGCTTTTCAAGCTCCTGATTGGTCGAGGCAACCACACGGACATTAACATGCTCATTATGGTTTGCACCAACAGGACGCACTTCGCCTTCTTGTAAAACACGCAACAGTTTTGTCTGAACTTGAAAAGAAATATCTCCAATTTCATCCAAGTGCAGGGTTCCACCATCAGTTGTAGCGAACAACCCTTTATGATCTTTATCTGCACCGGTGAATGCGCCTTTCACATGCCCGAAAAGTTCACTTTCAAGCAACTGCTCGGGAATCGCAGGGCAGTTGACGCTTAAAAACGTTTTCTCATTACGGGTACTCAATTGGTGAATCATTCTGGCAACCATTTCTTTACCAGTCCCAGATTCTCCACGCACGAGCACAGTGTAATCAGAGTGTGCTACAGCTTGAATAGAGAGCTTCAACTGCTGCATCGCCGGAGATTCACCGATAAGCTCATCTGATGTACTGAATGAACGCACCTGCTCTTTCAGCAGTCTGTTTTCATTCATCAAGGCAGCGCGTTCCTGACTTTTGGCAACAACCCTGAAAAGCTCTGACGGCTCAACAGGTTTAGTTAAAAAGTCATACGCACCATATTTCACTGCTTGTACGGCTGTTTCAATAGTGCCATGAGCCGTAAGCATTACCATAGAAAGATCAGGGCGCAGTTCCAAAGCAAGAGGTAACAGCTCCATACCTGTCATACCGGGCATGAGCATATCTGTAAGCATGATATCAACATGAGTTGACTTCAATACATCGAGAGCCGCGTTTCCTGTATGAGCAAGTAAAACTTCCATATTCGGAAATTTACGCACAATAAGGCGCTGCAAACCACGCGCAAAATCCTGCTCGTCATCTACCAGCAGAATAGTCTGTTGTACTTCACCTTGTTCCATTACTCTTCTCCAAGGTCACACGAAGTAGCAATTGGAAGCGTAATAACAAATTTTGCTCCGCCGAAATCGGTACTGCTTGTTGCTTCCACTTTACCACCAAGGTCTGTCACCATTCCGTACACAATAGCAAGCCCGAGTCCGGTTCCGGAACCGGGACCTTTTGTTGTAAAGAATGGATCAAAAATTCTATTCATATTTTCCGGCGAAATGCCTTCACCGTTATCTTCGATGCACACCTGCACCGAATCATTTTCATGGACAGCACTCAAGTGAATCTGCCCTTTATTTTCTTCCACAGCATCAATGGCATTAATCACAAGGTTGGACAATATTTGTTCCAATTCCTGCTCACCCATTGCAGCAAGAACATTTTCCGCCATGACAGATGCTGTAAGTTCGACCTTTTTCGCCGCAGCCTGAACGGAAAACACTTCTGCAATACTGTGCACAACCTGAGCTGTATCTGCTGTGCCGGTATGCGATACTTTAGGACGGGCGAAATCAAGCAGATCGCGCAAAACACGCTGAGCATGGCGTGTGTGGCGCAGAATAATATCAATATCCTGCGTTTGTTGTTCTGCTGCTGCATCATCTTTTAACAGTTCAGCATAACAGAGAATAACACCCAGTGGGTTGTTGATTTCATGTGCAAGCCCTGCCGCGAGTTTACCAATGGTTGCCAGCTTTTCATGCTGCTGCATTTGCGCAAGCATCCGCTTTTCGCGTGTTGTTTCACGCACATGAACAACGACTCTGTCAGGAAGATTCCCTCCCTGAATAACAGGATAAATCCCCATAGCAAAGGTACGTGCATCATCAACCACAACTTCATCAACAAACGGAACCTTGCGTGAAAGCGCAAGTTTCATAGAACAGCCGTCCGCAGCATTGTAGTCGGAAAGCATGGTCAAAATATTTCCGCTGGTATCGCGTCCTGCGCTGAACTCAGCAGAAAGGTTACATGCCGCCTTATTCGCTGTAAGCACGTTACAAGATGCATCCATCAGAACAAGAGGATCTGTAATACCTTCAACAATTGTCTGGAGTGTCTGCATCTGCCGCATCATATTGTCAAGCGCTACAAGGTTTTCAGCCGCTGCCCCTAGCTGCCTGCCAAGAGCGCGCATTAATCCATGATCCTGCAACTGCACAAACCGCGGATCATCCCAATAAAGAATGAGAAGCCCTTCCGCGTTCCCCGCGCTAGATTCCACAGAAATAATGATGCGGTTGCTCTCAAATTTGATGCCGCTTTCTGTAATGATATACAACCAGTCTTCAGGAAGCGTTTGTGATTCTGCACCACTCGGCCATGAATAGCTTGTATTGGATGCAAAAGTACAAATATACGTCACAGTTGTTGCCTGAAAACGATTGCCTATTTCCGGCATAGCAAGATTTAGCAACTCTCCTCGAGAACGGCTTTTCTGCATAAGAGAAAGCAAGGTCACAAACAATGCAACGTCTGAACGGCGCTGTAATGCTTCGTGAGTCAACTCCTCTGTACGTTCATCAACCATTGTGCGCAGGTTTTCAGCATATTCTTTCAGCTGAGCACGCGCCATAAACAAATGGTTGTTTAATTCAAGCAGCCCTGTTTCAAGCTCTTCAATCTCATCCTGCTCTTCAATACTATCAAGCAGTTCAATGCCTCCGGTTTCCTCAAGATTTTCACGGAACACGGAAGAAATACGTTTAATATTATCAACAACAAGAACTTTAAACAGCACGTTCGTTGTTGAAAAGAAGACAATTGCGCCGACAACAAAAAATGCGAAATATCCAATAATAGTTTTCTGCAACTGCCCCAAACTTGCCATGACATTAATGCCTACCAAGTCTACGCCGCCAATAGAATTAACATCCTTATCAAAGCCACGTTCACCATACTGCTGAACAACTTCTACAGGCGCATCATTAATATCACCATGGCATCGCATGCAACTTTCAGTGTATGTCACAGGACGAGCCATCACATAGTAGCGCTGTCCGGCAATCTCTTTGTAGCCTTTCCAGATAAGTTCTTTGGGGTGCTCGCGGAAATACGAAATAAATTTACGTTCAAGCGTGTTAGCTTCAGAGTGTGGATTACGCGAATTAATGGATACACGACGGTACAGATACCCGTCATCGCCTTTAAAATGATCCATTACGCTGCGCGAAATATAGGAAGAACTCATTGCTTCAATGACGAAAGTGTTCGGCATCATTTCGAACATTTTAGGGCGCAACACTTTTCGCACGTAATTTTGCACGGCATCCACTTGTGTAAAAGTCAGAGTTGCTTTCGCCTCAACTTCATCTTCCAATACTGTACGCATATGAATGTAGAAGCCGATAGCAAAAATCACCCCAAGCACTAGCGATGCTAACGCAAGTCCACTTAAGAACTGTTTTTGCAAAGAATACGGTTTACGGAAAAGCATAATGCAGGAGTTTCTCCCAAGTAAGTTTGCGATTTTCTTATGAATATATCAGCCTGAGTTGTTTACATACGGGCTGTTATAAACAATAGAAAAAAGCACCGTAGCGCAGAACTTGTAGTGGTACAACCGAATACAAAACAAATTTCCACAGATAAAGGTAAACACATAAAATGTATAAAGACCCCGTAGAGTGTGCACTACGGGGTCACAGACAAAAAACAAGCCAAGTAAAAAAATCTACTTCACTGCTACGTTCATTGAGCGAGGCATATGCTCAAACGTCGAGCGGGCACCTAGGTCGGCTTCGCCGCACACTTCAATATCAGTGTAGTAAAATTCACCTGTTTCAATACCGCTGTCATCAATAAATTTAGCCATGGTAGTAAAATCTTCAGAACTTGCAGTAATGGCAGGACAAATAACGTAGGTAAAAGACCAAAAAATTGCGAGGCCCACAAAAAATTTGGTCCATCTGTAGAAAGCACTTGTCTTATTAATTGTCATCGTCTCATTCCTTACACAGTGGAGAGCACTGGACAGGGTGATTGCTTATAAAGCGGGAGAGAGCCTGCCCTCTCCCGCCTTTGTATGCATTTAGATCTTAGCAGTAATCTCAGGGAATACTACGTAGAACATGATGTACGCCATTGTAAGAGTCAATACCAAGTTGAGGGACTGACCACAAACGTACAGGATAAGCGGCTTGCCGCCTTTGAAGTAGCCTGCAAGCTCGCGGAAGTTAGTAGCAAGACCAATTGCTGCGAAGCTGAGGCAGAAGAACCAACCGCGGAAGATTTTGGAGAAGCCGCGGATTACACCGTGGTCAACCATTGCAAAACCTGCATCGGAACCAAGGCTGGTGTAGATAGTAGAGAAGATTACAGAAGCGATAACGAAGCCGATAACGAATTTAGGGAAGCGGTGCCAGATTTCCATCCAGCCAACTTTCTTGCCTGCTTCAGCTTCAACTTTGGTGCACCAGTAAACAGCTACGCAGAATGCAGTTACACCAATAAGAACGTTCTGAATCATTTTAATGGTAGCAGCAACAAACATAGCTTTCTCAGAGAGGAAAGCACCCGCAGCAGCTACAGCACCAGTTGCGTCAATAGTACCACCCATCCATGCACCACCAAGAACGTGTGGCATTGCAGTTGCTTTAATAACTGCTGGCATCACGATCATCATGATGGAAGTAAACACGAGGGAGAGACCGATGGAGAGAGTAAGTTCTTCTTTTTTAGCGCGACATGCAGCAGCGGTAGCAATAGCAGCAGAGGTACCACATACGGACATATCAGCAGAAATAACCATGTTCAAAGACTTGGAAGGCATCTTGATAACTTTCTGACCAAAAATAAATGTAGAGATCAGAACTACAGGAGTAACAACCCAAGCTACGAAGATACCAGGAACACCAATCGCGATAACTTTGCTGAAGAGAACTTCTGCACCAAGAAGTACGAGACCGGTTTTAATGAAGTATTCAACTTCCAGAGCAGGTTTGATCCACTTAGGAGTACCGATTGTGTTCGCAACAAGCATACCGATAGCGATAGCCCATGCTGCGTAGCCGATACCGTAATGTTTCATGGTTGCCTGGTAACCCATGAGGTACGCAAATACACCAACTGCGAATACTGCGAAGAAACCTTTGAGGAATCCACCAGCATCTTTACCCATAACTTTGATACCCAGAGAGAACATTACTGCCATTACGAGGCAAAGTCCGAGAAGGGATGGGAACAAGTTGTAAGGCTTATGTTTAATTTTCTTTTTAGCTTTTTTGGAAGCCTGACGAGCTTTACGCCATGTAGCGATTTTAGAAATAGCTTCGTCGTTAAGAGCAGCGTTTGTGAAAGTTGCCTGTGCAGCAGCTTCCTGTGCTGTAAGAGCAGCCATTTTAGCAGCTTTTGTTTTAGCAGCAGCAGCTTCATACTTAGGCTTGTATTTAGCATTTAAAGCATCTGCGCCTGCCTGATCCATGTAGAAAGCGTCAAGCGGGTTAGATTTCCATTTCTTAGGCTTGCTAGTCCAAGACTTAATTGTTTTACCAATTGAAGAGCTAGTAGCTTTAAGCTTGCCTTTGCTATCCTGAGCTTCGTAGTAAGCAACAGTCTTAAACGGTGCGTACTCAGCCTGCTCCTGCATAATGGAGTTTGCTTTCGCAATTTTAGCGTCAAGACCTTCTGGAGCATTGTTAAAGTAGATAAGACTACCAACAAGCAAAATTACTGCACCAAGCCAGATAGCCCAGTAATCTTCCTTCAGCCATAAATCGGAAATACTAGATTTCCCTTCGTCAACCACGATATTTTTGTCTTCAGCCATTATGCATTTCCTCCTTTGCAAATCGGCAATTCCTTCCTCGTTACAGTCTACGAGTAGACCTGTAGACTCAGCATTCTAATAGCAAGGACAATGCCACTTTTTTCACAAATAAGAAAAATAGCTATTTCAATATATTACAAAAACTCACAGAATATTCACGCAATTCACATAAACAAAAAGTGCATACTTAAGTTTACACTAAAGTATGCACCTAAAATCAACACATCCTTGATAACTGCCTAAAATCAACACATTACGCCGTTGTAAACAAAACTTTACAGCACACTAAAATGTGGTCTTCCTCAAGTATGCGCCTGCTAAAAAAAGCATAACTGTTTGGAATAATTACTTGTGACGCATATAAAAGACCCGCAATTGACCTATCGGAAAGTTTAACAGTGCTTTTACGAGCCTGTCATTTGCGGCGGGTCTGGTACTTCCGGTGTAAGATTAAAATCAACTTTCGAGGCTTTAATACCATGGCGATTGAAGATCTTGATAATTCTGGAGCGGACTTCATGTCCTAGTTGCCATGCTGAAGGCGGATTATCTGCCCATGCAACCACCCAACACTTAAAGTAGCGCTCATCCATACTGATTACCCAAAATTGCGGGTCTTCATAATCGATAAAGTTATCGCAGCATACAACTTCACGCTTTACGAGCCTTTCAATTTCATCCAGATCACAATCATATGAAACAAAAAACTCAACATGTACCCACTGGTAGCGGTCTGCTTTGGTGTAGTTGATTACTTTTTGAGAGAGCATCATGCTATTGGGAAAAATTACCCTCTTCCAGTTCCACAATTTAAGCACCGTATGAATAGTCGTGATATCTTCGATTGTTCCATAATGACCATCAACTACGACCGTGTCGTTAATACGGAAAGGCTGCGAAAAGGAAATAACCATTCCTGCAATTGTGTTCTCAATTAATGGGCGCGCCATCATACCCACAACCACACCGATGGATGCAGCAAACACCGATATATATGTTGCAGGGATACTACCGACATACGGAAAGACAAGGACAATGACCCATGCAAATATTAAAAAGAACAGAGCGATGCGGCGGATGATAGTAAACCGGTGCTCAATAGATTGCAGCGCTTTTTTACGCGCACGCCGGTTAGGACGATCCACAGGCGTGTCCGTATTCTTTGCAAGGAATTTATCTAGATTGGAAATACGCTCCTGACGTTGCGACTCTGTGTCGTCAATTTTTTTCTTAGCCCATACAATAGTGAGCACACCGAAAAATGCTGTCAGCATAGTAGCCAAGGGTAATTCTTGTAAATATAATAGTAGTTCTTCACGCATACAGCACCTTACTGTCAGGCAAAAGCATGTGCAACCTCTTTCCAGTGGTACATAGCCATTGACCTCTTTGCTGCGCTCCACTATTTTTTAGTGCTTATGAGACGCAATATTTTAGTAGTTGATAAAGATAACGGTTCACTGGCTGCCCTTCCAAAACTTCTCCGATCAGCAGGATATGAAGTAATACACGTTCATAACCACAACGAAACACGCTCCGCTCTTGCGCGGGAGCCGTTTTCTGTTGTCATAGCCGGTCTGGAAGAGCACCACGCGCAAAAACAAAATCTGCTCAAGACTATCAAAGCAGACACGCCGGACACGGAAGTCATTCTTGTATCACGAGCAGCTCGTGTTGATGCTGCGGTACGTGCTATGCAAATGGGTGCGTTTCATTTCCTCTCGTTACCAGAAAATCCAGCCGACCTGCTTGTCATCATCGAAAAAGCAATGGAGAAAAACCAGCTTCAGTCCGAAGTGAATGAGCTGCGCCAGATTCTCCAAAAGCAGCAAGCCATGCCTACCCTTATCGGTAAAAGTGCGGCTATGCAGGAGCTGAAAAAAGAAATTGCCCGAATCGCGCCGCTCGATTGCACCGTTTTGATTCAAGGCGAAACGGGGACTGGTAAAGAGATGGTTGCGAAAATGCTCCACAAGTTAAGTGCCCGCGCTAACAATCGCTTTTATGCGACCAATGCTGGTGTCTTTAGTGCAGAGCTTCTGGCAAACGAACTCTTCGGACACGAAAAAGGGGCATTTACAGGTGCTCAGTCCACCAAGGAAGGTATTTTCGAAGCGGCAAGTAAGGGGACTCTTCTTCTTGATGAGATAGGCGAGATGCCAATAAATATGCAAGTTCAGCTGCTGCGAGTCCTGCAAGAGCGCACAATTACCCGCGTCGGCGGAACCTCAGATATATCCATTGATGTGCGTGTGATAGCAGCAACACACCGCAATCTTGAAAAACTCGTAGAAGATAACCAGTTCCGGCAAGATTTATTCTACCGTCTCAATGTATTCACGCTTCGCATTCCTGCATTACGCAAGCGCCCTGACGACATTCCCTTGTTCTGTAATTTCTTTATGCAAAAATATAGTAAAAATTTTAATAAAGAAGTTACCTCACTGTCTGAGAATGCCATGCTGGCTTTGATGCGACATTCATACCCCGGCAACGTTCGTGAACTGGAAAACATTATTGAACGTGCTGTGGTGTTATGTGACGGTGAAACCATCCACCTGAAACACTTGCCGCAAGAATTTTCTAAAGGCAGCGAAAAGTCGCGCCATGTTCCCACTAACAACATACACAGAACTCTCGCCGATGTTGAACAAGAACATATCACTCAAGTTCTGGAATCTGTTGATGGCAGTAAGGCTGCTGCTGCAAAAATTTTGGGAATTGACCGCGCAACGCTGTGGCGCAAATTAAAAAAATTTTGCGCATAACATCTGATAATTACTTTTTATTTTCTGGATGTTGCACAATGCAACACGTTGCATTGTGCAACATCTGCCGTGCATCCCGCCAAATGACAGCCATTTTCAATACCGACCTTCTCTAACGTTGCATTATGCAACACCCCATCCCTTCACCCCACCTATTCCTCTCTAAATATAAATTCAAACATATCAATATATTATAAAAATTCCATCTTTTGGCACGGCATTTGGATATAGAATAGCAACAGTAACTGGTTCATCCGAACCTCCTCCATTTGTCTAAAAGCGAACGTAACTCGTCGGCAACCGGGGTACGTTCATCAGCACATAGTGCTCCTCTCATAAGGTTTCAGTGTCGCTCGGAGGACCCACCTCCTCTTCCACCACCATCCATCATACGACACTGGGACAGAAAAGGCTTCATGATGTCAGCGCGTCATGAAGCCTTTTTTGATTTTCAAATCCCTGTTAAGCAGGTATCATCTTTTCACCACAACATTTTCTAATTTTTTGTATCACTTGTGACGGTAACGGACACAACACAATCCGGAGGCTTCATGTTTTCTGCTGCTACGTATGTTGAACGACGCAAAACGTTATGCGCTCGTCTTACAGAGCGCGGTGAAAAAGGTCTGCTTTTATTCCCGGGGAATTCAGCTTCTCCGATGAACTACACAAATAACGCGTACCCGTTTCGTCAAGATTCCTCATTTCTGTACTTTTTCGGGCACAACCATGAGGGCTTAACTGGTGTAATTGATCTTGATGCAGGCGAGTCATGGTATTTCGATCAAGGCTTTTCAATGGACGACATCATCTGGTCTGGCGCGCTTGCCACACCGGAAGAGCTTGCCGCTCGCTGCGGTGCAGAACGGTACGGCAACGAAGACACGCTTTCTCAGATGATTTCCGATGCACGCAAAAAAGAACGCCCTGTACACGTACTGCCTGTCTATCGTGCTGACACACGTATGCGTCTGGTGCAATTACTTGACTGTGGCATTATGGAAGCAGATACGTTTATCTCCACACCATTTATTGAAGAAGTTGTGAACCTGCGTTCCATCAAATCCATTGAAGAAGTCATGGAGATTGAGCTGGCTTTAGAAACTTCCTACGCCATGTATGCCAACGCACTTTCAGCAGCACGTCCCGGAGCATCTGAACGACAGATTGTATCTGTTCTTCACTCCACCCTTGCGCTTGCTGGCACTTCTCCATCTTTTACTCCAATATGCACAGGTCGTGGTCAAATTCTCCATAATCACGAATACAGCCATATGCTTCACTCTGGAGACTTGCTGCTCATTGACTCCGGTGCTGAATCAGCAAACCATTACGCTTCTGACATAACTAGAACATTTCCTGTTTCCGGCACATTTACCGAACAACAACGCGATATATACTCCATAGTACTCGCCGCGCAGGAAGCTGCTATTTCTCAATGTGCACCTGACATTGCATTTTTAGATTGCCACCTCACCGCAGCCACAACCATAGCTTCCGGTCTGAAAGACTTAGGTATCCTTAAGGGTAATGTTGAAGATATTGTAGCAGCAGGAGCACACGCCCTCTTCTTCCCGCATGGGTTGGGGCATATGCTTGGTCTGGATGTACATGACATGGAAGGACTCGGCGAAGACTTTGTTGGCTACGATGATACGATTACCCGTTCTGACCAGTTCGGACTTCGTGGTCTGCGGCTTGGTCGCAAATTACAGCATGGATTTGTCATCACAGTCGAACCGGGCTGCTACTTTATCCCTGCTCTTATGGAGCAATGGAAAGCAGAAGGCACTTGTAAAGAGTTCATCAACTTTGATGTAGCAAGCCAGTTCAGCGAATTTGGCGGTATCAGAATTGAGGACGATATTTACATCACACGCGAAGGGCACAGAGTACTCGGACAACAGATTCCTAAAACAATTGCAGGAATCGAAGGACGCATGCACGCAAGTTCACAACGATTATATCAACGTGGTTAACGCCCAACAATCATAGGCTTTTTCTCAAACACTGCGGTACAGTTTTCTCCAAACAACAAAGAGATTGTGTCAGCATGCTGACCTGTCGATACCTTTATAGGAGAATTCTGTATGAGCAAGTCTGACAAAGAAGCCCGTCGTCAAAAAGTTATTGATGTACTGAACAAAGCACGCAGCATGGAACTGCACGCCATTACCCAGTACATGAATCAACATTACGGGTTGGACGACATGGACTACGGGGAGCTTGCAAAGCAAGTCAAACTTATTGCTTTGGATGAAATGCGCCACGCAGAAATGTTTGCTGAACGCATTAAAGAGCTTGGCGGAGAACCGACGGCTGACCTGTGCTGCCCAGTGGAACGAAAACAAGCAGTGGAACGCATCTTTCCTTTTGATGCACACCAAGAAGACGACACCATTGAGCAATACAACCAATTCCTGATTGTCTGTCGAGAAAACGGTGACAGCGGAAGCCAAAAAATATTTGAGACTATTATCGAAGAAGAGCAAATGCATTACAACTACTTCGACTCTATCTCAAACCATATTGAAAAGCTCGGCGATGTGTTCTTAAGTAAAATTGCCGGAACTCCTGCTTCCACAGGACTCGCTCATCAAGGCTATGCAGTCACCGAAGGTGGCGAATAATTTTCCATTCGATATCTTACAAATAAAAAAGGCTGCCCATAACTCTATGGGCAGCCTTTTTTATTTGAAAATTACACCGTAGCATGAAGCCAGCGCAGGGTAAGCTACTTGCTTTCAATTACCGCGTATGCACTGTGGTTATGGATAGACTCAAAACTTTCCACTTCCACTCTGTACCAATCAATTTTTTCATGATCGCTCAATTGCTGCGCAACAGCACGGACAACATCTTCTACAAATGTAGGGTTTGCAAAAGCATATTCTGTCACATACTTTTCATCTTCACGTTTCAGCAATGAATACACTGGTGATGAACCTGCGTTATTCGCAATTTCAATAAATTCTTCAATCCACGCAAAGCCGTTCATATTGATCTGAAGCCGAATTTCAGCACGCTGGCTATGAGCGCCTTCATCAGAAATAGCTTTTGAACATGGGCACACTGTCATAACTGGTACACACGCTTCAAGCATGCAACTCATTTCATTTTCTTCAAGCGCACCTGTAAGAGTTACCTCGTAATTCATACGGCTTTTACGCTTAGTAGCTGGAGACGACAGCGTCATAAAATACGGGAACGTAAATGATATAAAAGCATTACGAGCGCTCAACCGTTCCTGAATCTGCATGAGCAATTCTTTTAAACTGTTGTAGTCTAACTTTTCGCCAAAGCTTTCAAGCGACTCAACAAAACGACTCATGTGCGTGCCTTTAAATGCTGCCGGTAAATCAACCCCGACTTCTACATCAGCAACGGTATGCTGCGCGCCATTTTCACGATCACGCACAGAAAGAGGAACCCGAAGATTCTTAACCCCTACACTGTCGATAGGAATAGCCACCTCAGACGTACTCATCTGAATATCTTGCAGCTTTTTAGGCAATGTCTTGTCCTGTTGTCGTTAAGTTTAATTTACCGTGCTTAACTCCTTTTGTGGAGGTAAGCTTTTGAGCTAAGGTGCGAATCTTAGCTCCACTTCCTTTTAGAACAAGAACTTCCAGACAATTGTCATGATCCAGATGAACATGCATGGAAGTAATAATCATGTCATGAGCATCATGCTGAATCTCTGTAAGTCGCTGTGCAAGATCACTTTTATGGTGGTCATACACAAGCGTCAGCGTTCCAGCTAACTCTTTATCATCCTGCTCCCATTCCTGCTGCACAAGAGTATTACGAATCAAATCGCGTATAGCCTCAGAGCGGGTCTGATAACAGCGGTCATCACATAAATCATCAAACTTTTCTAACAGTTCAGAATCAAGGGATACGCCGAAGCGAATTGTACGTCCCATATCACCTCCAGACTTCCCGAAATTCTAGCGGGACAGTTCCCAAAGATTAACAGTCACTTTTGATGGCTGCTCATAGATTGCAGATGTTTTCTCGGTGCGCAACTTTCGGGATTTCCATCCCCTTTTATCAAGCTGCGCTTTAAATTCGTTGTACACATTTCTATTAGGTTCTGCCACCCATGCACAGCCGCCAGAAACAAGGCAATGGTCAAGAAAAGAAAGCACCGGTTCAACAAAACGTGTCTCGTACATAATGTCGCCGCCCCACATAACATCGACTGACTTAGGACGCACTGCGGGAAAACGCCAGTCCATAAGGGTCCACTGCGGTTGTACAACATTATTGAGTGCCGCATTCTTTCTGGCAAAACGCAGCGCTTCAAATTCATAGTCCATTGCGACGACATGCGCACCAAGCCACGATGCTATAATGGCGGTCAAACCAAGCCCACACCCAATATCCAGACAGTTTTTTCCAACTATCATTTCTTTGTGTGCAAACAAATGTTCGCCGAGCACCAGACTAGAAGGCCATAACTCTGTCCAGTACGGCAGGCGCTCATCGTCATCAAAATCATCATCCACCATGGATTCCCATAGTGTTTCCAGATCAGCGGCTCTATCAAGCGTCCAGTCTCTGCCGCACAGAGAGACTTCCAAACGCGGTGTATATTCAGAAAGTTGGTTCATTAATTGAAACTACCATTGATTTTTGCAGAAAAACATTCAATATCGCACCTTGTTTCATCCGTCCACCAAAGAGACATGACTCTTAGTGCAGATATATGCAATTCGCGCTATACTAGCCTGACTTGTAGGCTTTGCACTTCCTCGGTACTATATCTTTCAACATGTTACTCAAAACAAGTACCCTTGCATCAGCAAGGTACCTCACAACATATGCACTGGCTGCAATACCGCAGACAGAAAATGGTAAGGAAACAATATGCAATCATCACCACTTACAGGATTGCACAGACAAGTATGGATTGCCCTGCTTGCTGCGCTCATTGCTGTTGGAGCACTTATACAAATCCCCATCGGTCCTGTGCCGGTAACCCTGCAAACCTTTTTTATTGTATTGGCAGGATTTATTCTTGGACCTGTAAATGGTGCAGCGACCATGCTTTTGTACATACTCGCCGGAGCCATCGGGCTACCTATTTTTGCAGGTGGCAAAGCAGGCTTTGCTATTCTGTTCGGTCCTACTGGCGGGTACCTGATTGGATTTGTGGGAACAGCCTACATTGCAGGGATGGGAAAGCATAGCAAAAACGACATTATGCCTCTGGTCTGGGGGCTTCTCGGCTTAGCCTTTGTGTACCTTGTTGGTTTTGTACGATTAAAATTCGTTCTGGATATTTCATTTACAAAAGCAGCGGCTATCGGGATAGCACCTTTCATATGGGGTGATCTTGTCAAAGTTGCAGCGGCTGCAATTGCGCTACGTTTTCTACGTAAGCAAAGGTTACTGCCCGAATGATAACAGCGGAAAACCTTTCTTTCACATATCGGGGGAACACAGCTCCTGCGCTGAACAATATCTCTTTTTCTATCCCTAAAGGAGAGCTTGTTTGTCTCTGCGGTACAAACGGCAGTGGTAAATCAACGCTATTTTCCCTTCTTGCCGGACTACAGACTCCTTCTGCGGGAGAACTGGCTGTTGATGCTATCAGTGCTAAAGGTAACGAAAAACAGCTGAGAGAGCGAAGTGCACTTGTTCTACAAGATGCAGATTTGCAGATCATCGGTGCAACTGTTGCTGAAGATATGATGCTTGCATTTCCACCAAACGATACGGAAGCTGAAGCAACCTGCCAGACAATGGCAGAACGCTTTTCCTTGCTTACTCATTGGGATTCAGCAGTACATGCTCTTTCGTACGGACAAAAACGCAAACTTTGTTTAGCCGTGTCGCTCCTTTCGACACCTTCATTGCTATTGCTGGACGAACCGTTTTCCGGTCTCGATTATCCAGCAATGCTCGAAATGCGGTCAATCATGAAGGCAAATAAGGAACAAGGGTTGACGCAAATCGTTTCCGTGCACGACTTAGAGCCGGTTATCGATCTAGCAGATTCTATGATCGTCCTCCATCAAGGCGAACTAAAGGGAACCGGAGCACCGGAAAGTCAGCTTGACTCGCTCTTGCAATACGGTATTCGTCCCCCCTACTCGTGGTTACGTGAGCACACAATTTCCCCTTGGGACTAACGCTAAAAAAGCTGCTGTGAACAATCACAGCAGCTTTTCTTATGTATATGAGCCTTCGCACATACAATATGTGCGAATAAATCTAATTCATTTTTCCATCTGTCGGCAATGACTTCGCAAGACCTTCCCACAAAATCAAGAGCGCGCCACAACTTTTTCAGCTACACAAAATGAAATTGCGTAATGGGAGATGCAAGGAGCTTCAAGTCCCTTGCCCGCCGGAGATACTTTCTAAAAAACACCGACATAACTTTTGTGTCTAAAATGACTCTTCGAAAATAGCAGTAACTTCTGCTTCAGAAGTTTCAACCGGCGTACAGGCAAACAGTACACCCATTGTTTCCATGGCATTCTTTGCCATTTTTGCGCAGTCTTCTTTCTTTACACCGTACTCTGACAGCGAAAGCTTACCCATGCCAATATTGTTGATAAGCCTATCAAGC
This sequence comes from Halodesulfovibrio sp., assembly GCF_025210605.1. NCBI lineage: Bacteria > Pseudomonadati > Thermodesulfobacteriota > Desulfovibrionia > Desulfovibrionales > Desulfovibrionaceae > Halodesulfovibrio > Halodesulfovibrio sp. The sequence continues at coordinate 17,729 of NZ_JAOARI010000022.1, forward strand.
GCATCAACAAAGGCGAATGGACGTTTATCTTCCGGCAATGCGTCAACATCTACTTCCATAAAATATGCTAGATCAACCATGCGCTCCGGCATATGCGGTGTGATATGTTTGAAATACGCGCGTGAAAGCATAATCAAACCAGCACCATGAGGAATTTCTGGATAGAATGCAGAAAGCGCATGTTCCATAGAATGCAAAGACATACAAGAAGACAAGGACTGACACACACCTGCGGCTGTGGATGCCCATGAAACCATAGTACGAGCTTCTATGTTCTGCCCTTCCGCTACGATTTCCGGCAAGAAACTATAAATCAAATGTACTGCCTGCTGCGAAAGCAAATCACTAGTTGGCTGACGCTGCGCAGAAAGGTATGTTTCTACTGAATGGAAAAAGGCATCCATACCTGTAAATGCAGTAACTTTAGGTGGCACAGTCAGCGTAAACCAAGGGTCGATAATAGAAACAGTTGGGTATGTTGAATCGTTACCCCAACCAATCTTTTCATTGGTTTCACTATTGGTAATAACTGTCCACGGGTCTGCTTCGGTTCCTGTGCCAGCAGTCGTCGGGATAGCAACAATTGGTAACGCAGGGTTTGCAGGAATTTTTTTACCGCCTGTGCCTGCCTGCATGTAATCCCAATAGTTCCCTTCGTTATTTGCCATGAGCGCAATTGACTTTGCAGAATCAATAGAACTGCCGCCACCAAGTCCGATAACAAAATCGCACTCATGTTGCCTCGCAAGCTTTGCGCCTTCCGTAACATGGTCTAAAATCGGATTTTCCTGAATTTTATTGTAGACCACGCTTTCAATATTATTATGATTCAGCATGTTCTGCACAAATGTCAGGTAGCTGTGGCGAATCATGGAGCCGCCGGAACTGATAACAATAAACGCTTTTTTACCGGGAACATTTGCCGGATCAGCCAACTCTTTCAATTTACCGCTACCGAAGATCAATTTGGTCGGCATATGAAACATAAAATCAAGCATATTCTGACTCCTTGCGACGTTACGCAGAGTTGCGACTACATATAACGACTCGACGCCGTTTGAGATTATTAACAGTGTCCCCGAATTTCAGCTTTCGAGAACCTTCAGCACAGGGCTTGCTGATATAAACCGCAATGCTCTGTACATCACTTCACAAAAAAATACTCCGCGGGGCTACCTGCTCACTGATTTTCAATTGGAATCGTCAGAAGCAGGTGTCGCTGTTCGCAAACAACTTCCTGCAACCAACGCCGTAAAAGTAAAAAGCGATGGGAACACGTCCCATCGCTTAGTCATATTATTTAGCTTCCAAAAAAGCAGAAAATGCTTTCATCGTTGCATACAAATCAGCTTTGCTTGCCAACTCAAACGGGCTGTGCATTGCCAGCAGCCCCGGTCCGAAATCAACAATATTCATGCCGTACATGGCAAGGTACATTGCAACAGTACCGCCACCACCATGGTCAACCTTGCCAAGTTCTGCCATCTGCCACGGCACACCGGCGGTATTCATAACACCACGCAGCCAGCCTAAATATTCAGGGTGCGCATCGTTGGCTTCGTACTTGCCACGATGACCAGTAAACTTGCAGAAACAAGGACCGTATCCGAGAGTAGCTGAGTTTAATTTCTCATGCACTTCCTGATAATCAGGGTCCAATGCACCGTGTACATCGGAAGAAAGAGCGCGGGTTGCAAGCATTACCTGACGGAAACGAACATCTGGGTTCCATGCTTCAATAATATCTTCAATGCAGTATTCAAAGAAACGGGACTTCGCGCCTGTGGAGCCTTCTGAACCGATTTCTTCTTTATCCCACAGTACAATAACCTGAGCGTAGTCTGACGCTTCAGTTTCGAGCAATGCTTCCAACGCAGTAAAGCAGCAGATACGATCATCCTGACCATAGCCACCGATGATAGATTCATCCAACCCAACCATACGGGCAGAACCAGCAGGAACAGCCTGTAATTCAGAAGAGTATAAATCTTCCTCGTTGATGCCGTATTTCTCGTGCAGAATATTTAATACACGCTGCTTAATTTTATCTTTTGGAGCATCCTTACTTTCTTCGTCTTCCACTTCTACCGGACGATGCGCGAGGATAATATTTAATCGTTCTGCTTCGAATGCTTCTGAAAGAACTTTTTTAGACTGATCCTGTGCCAGATGCGGAAGAAGGTCTGCAATTGTGAACACTGGATCAGATGCATCTTCACCGATATTCACGATAACTTTTTCACCGTTTTCTTTTACCACAACACCATGCAGTGCAAGAGGACGAGAGAGCCACTGGTACTTACGAATTCCACCGTAGTAATGTGTTTTTGCTTGTGCAACACCACAAGTTTCATACAGTGGATGCTGCTTGAAATCGATACGAGGGGTATCGGCATGTGCGCCAATAAGATGTACGCCTTCTGCGAGTGATTTTTCACCCTTGCGGGCTACGAACAGTGTCTTATCCTGAAGGACGGTGTAATACTTTCCAGTAGAAATATCAGTTGAAAAACCTGCTGCTCCAAGACGCTGAACCGCATAAGCAATGGTCTCACGCTCAGTTTTGCACGTTGAAAGAAACTCCACGTATCGCGCAGCAAGAGAATCCATTGCAGCCAGATCGCTATCACTATTATATACTTCCCAGCAGCTTTTAGGCTCGCAGGATAAGGAATTTGAACTCATACTCTATATCTCCAATGCACACAGTTCGTGCAATTTTATTACTCATCAATATTAAGAGCTTGCTGAAGTGCGTCGATGACCAGACTGAATTCTTTATCGCTCAGCGTGCGAGGGTCTAAACAAAAAGCCTGATGCTCAATTCTGCCTACTAAAGGTGGTGTTGTATCAAGCAGCGCCTTTTTCAGCGCTGTTTCAGAAATTGCAGACGGAGTAATTGCAACCAGTGCTGTAGGCAAGTCACGTTCTGGAAAAGAGCCGCCGCCAACACGGGAATTACCATCCAGCACAGAGACTGACACCTGATTACCACACGCCTTTTTAATACGATTTGCAAGGCGACGCGCACGTTGTTTCAATGTTGGCAACTCTGCAAACATCATCGCGAGTGTTGGAATTTCTGTACGGGCAAGTTCCGGCTCACGATACAAACGCATTGTGGCTTCCAGAGCAGCAAGTGTCATTTTGTCGATACGTAATGCACGGTTCATCGGATTACGTTTAATCATATCGATATATTTCTTTTTACCGACAATAATGCCTGCCTGTGGTCCCCCAAGCACTTTATCGCCTGAGAATGTAACCACATCTGCACCTGCTCCCACAACATGCTGTACAGTCGGTTCTTCACCAATTCGCAGAGAAGAAAAATCTGTAAAGCTGCCGCTACCAAGGTCTTCAATCACTGGAAGGTCATGTTTTTTGCCAAGAGCAACCATTTCTTCCAGCGTTACCTCTTTATGAAATCCAACAATGCGGTAATTTGAAGTATGTACGCGCAGCAATGCACCAGTTTCCTCAGTAATTGCCTGCTCATAGTCTTTCAAATGCGTACGGTTTGTTGCACCGACTTCCCGCAACTTCGCTCCGCTTTTTTCCATAACTTCTGGAATACGGAAACTGCCGCCAATCTCGACAAGCTGTCCTCGAGAAACAGGGACTTCCTTACCTTTGCATAGCGTATCTAACACAATCAGCACTGCGGCGGCGTTGTTATTGACCACAAGTCCGGCTTCTGCACCGCAAACTTTGCATAACAACTCTTCAACATGACTGTAACGGCTGCCGCGTTCACCAGTGGTAAGATCAAATTCCAAGTTGGAATAATGCGCGCACGCCTCGGTAACAGCTTCGACAGCCTTTTCTGCTAAAAGGGAGCGCCCAAGGTTCGTATGTACAACAACGCCTGTGCCATTCAGCACTCTTCTAAAGTGAGGGCGAGACTGAGCACGAATGTACGCCTGCATTCGGGGCAAAATTATTTCCAGAGCAAGCTGCTCCGGCTCTGTAATTACGTTCGCCCGAATTTCTTCACGGCATACATCTAAAAAGCCGTTTACATGTTCTCGAACTATAGAACGAGGGATTTCGATAAATTCACCCGAAGAATTCAACGCATCGAGTACTTTATCTACTGATGGCAAAGCGCGGAAAAGAATAGACACGCACGGCTCCTTAGCGCTGTAAAAATTCTGGATACAGAGCAAAAAACTCTGCAAGCAAGTAGAGAGAACCGCATAAAAGCACAGGGGCATCACCTACAAGTTCTTTGCTGCGGGTTAAGGCTTCCTGCAACGATTCACAGACCTGTGCACGATCATCAAAATGAGTGGCGAGACGTTCTGCCGGTTCAGCTCTATCCATTTCAGTAAATTGAGGAAGGAGAATAGCACCTTCTGTAAGCCCCTGCACTTTGGGCACAAGAGTTTGAATATCTTTGTTTTCCATACAACCAAAGATAACTACAGCTGGTTTTATCGCCTGTTCCTGCAATGTATCTGCAAGCACCGCAAAAGCAGGGACGTTATGAGCGCCATCAAGGTACAGTTCCGGCAACATGTCAGTAGCGGCTATATGTTGGAATCGTCCAGCAATCCATGCATCAGCTACACCGATCTCTTTTACATCGTCCCAATCCATAATATCCGCAGGAGACCAGCCATATTTTTCAACAAGCTTTCTGAATGCTGCAAGCGCGAGCAAGGCATTTTCTTTTTGGTGCTTTCCTGTCAAGCCGATGCGGGTCGTCGAAGGCAAGGTCACAGTACCTTCTGATGTTACAAGAGCTGCTCCAACTTTTTGCGCTTCGTCTTTCAGCACAGTCATGACACTTTTTTCCTGAACGTGGGTAATTGCAGGAAGGTCTTTTCGCATTGCCCCAGCTTTATCACGGGCAATATCTTCTACTGTTGCACCAAGGACATCTGCATGATCCAGTCCGATAGGAGTATACACTACTAAATCGCGCTCAATAGCTGTTGTAGCATCATGCGTCCCACCCAAGCCAGCTTCGAAGATGCCTAAATCAACCTCATAGTCCGCAAAAAAGAATACTGCCATGACTGTAAGCAGTTCAAAATAGGTGAGCTCCTTGCCACCGCATTCCATAACATCGTTGGCAACATCGCACCATTCTTCTTCATCCAACATTTCACCGTTGATGAGAATACGTTCACGCGGAGTGATAAAGTGCGGGGAAGTATATAGCCCGACAGTTAAGCCTGTCGCTTGTCCAAAAGCAGAAAGAAACGAGCTGGTGCTGCCCTTTCCATTTGTCCCGATAACCTGAGCAACAGGATAGTCCGGTCGTTTTAGTTCTGCTTCATTCAGCACAGCATCAATTCTGCTGTGTGCTAAATCCATGTGAAAAAGACCAAGCTTCTGTAAATGCGCTTCAAAGTCTTCATACGTTGCAAAAAAATTTCGTTCTGTTTCGCTCATGCAGTCGCCTTAGAGTATGATTACTTACAGGTCAATGCTTTTACAGCACCACCCTTCGCTATACCAATCAGTTTGTGGCACAATTTGTACAGGGCGTATTTTGCAGCAACTTTGATTACTCTGCAAAGTAATTTTGCATTGTTATTATTATCTATTTACAACCACGTTTTTAATATGTTGCGTTGGTTATCTTCAAAAAACAATTTTTTTCTCTAAAAACGCAACAAATTACATTAGAAGACTTGACCATATTTCACTGTTCAGATAAACATCAGCCCTCAACGCGCGCCAGTAGCTCAGTTGGATAGAGCAACGGCCTTCTAAGCCGTCGGCCGAGAGTTCGAATCTTTCCTGGCGCGCCATTTGATACCAAGGGTTTAGCGGTAATTCCGTTAAACCCTTTTTTCGTGGCAGATAAGTTATGGGTAAGTACCTAAGGCATTATACTAGAATCTACCATGAGGGCTCACCTCTTATACTAACCAATATTAAGCCTTTTTAAACTTTCCATTATCTATACAGAAGTCATGACACGTACTCCCATTTGAGATCTGAAGCACAAATACAAAAGCCCGACAAACGCATGTTTGTCGGGCTTACTACTAAAGTAAACTAACCCTCTTGCTGTAACTATTTATTATCAATCCAGCTATAAGTTACTCCTGAAGGTCGTCAATAATTCTGCGAAGATCATTAGTGAGTTCTTCCATGTGGTTCATTGTGGCTCCAGCAGCAGTTGCAGCAGAAGCCATTTCTTCTGCAAGGCGGCTCACATCTTCCACACTTTGGTTTATTTCTTCACTGGTTGCAGATTGCTGTTCTGAAGCTGTTGCAATTGTTCGTGCCATATCCGCAGAACCTTCTATTAACTGCATCATAGAATTAAGCACTGTCCCTGCATCATTCGCTAACACAGTACTACGTTCAACAGCCTCATTTGTTTTATTCATGGCTTCAATATTGTCCTGCGTGCCATGTTGAATCGCCGACACAGCCTCGCCGACTTCTCGTGTTGCCTGCATGGTTTTTTCTGCAAGCTTGCGAACTTCATCAGCAACAACAGCAAACCCTCTGCCAGCATCTCCAGCACGAGCAGCTTCAATGGCAGCATTCAATGCGAGTAAGTTTGTCTGGTCGGCAATGTCGGTAATGACTGTCATAACCTGCCCAATCCCTTGAGCCTGCTCACCAAGCTCACCTAATCGAGATTTCATAATAGCAGATCGCTCATCTACGTCATGAATAGCGGCAATTACATCCTGTACAATTTCTGAACCTTTTTCAGCCTGTTCTCGCGCATTGTTAGAGTGACTTGCTGCATCTGAAGCACTTCGCGCAACTTCTACAACGGCAGCATTCATTTCTTCCATTGCTGTTGCGGTCTCGCTGGTTCGAGCTGCCTGATTTTCTGTACCACGACGGGTTTGACTTATCTGCTCTGCAAGTTCACTTGAAGCAACAGATGCGCCAGAAACAACAGCTTCCAATTGACTTATAGCCTGCATTACACCTTCACGACGAGCACCTTCAGCTTCTTGTTGTGCTCTTTCAACAGCCTCAAGTGCATTCGATGCTGCAAGAGTTTGTTCTTCAGCTTCTTTACTTTTCTGCTCTGCAACTCCAAGTGCCTCCATCAAACTATCTACCATGGCACTTAAAGAATCATTCAATTCGAGAAGTTCACCACTAAATGAACTATTATCGACTTTTACATTATAATCGCCATTTCTAATAGAATTGGCAGCAGCAACCATAACATTGAGTGGCGCCACAATTGATCGGGCAAGAAAATACCCCGCAAAACCAATAAGTATCGCAGCGGCAATGCCCACCATGCCTATCAGCTTTGCAGCCTCTTCAGCACTTTCTAGCACCTCACTTTTATCCATAAAGAATAATAAATTATAGTCCTTACCATTCTCTGTATACACATACACAATTTTTTCAATACCATTCATTTCGATTTCGTAAACGCCTTCACTCTTACCAGCAAGCGAATCCAAGCTAGTTAGAGAAGTCTCACCCAGTTTCTTCATCAAAACATCTTTATTGTCAGGGTAAGCAAGAATAGTACCGTCATCTTCGAGCAGCGCAACGCGCCCAGTGCGTCCCATTTTAATCTGATCCATCAACTCAACAAGCGTGGACAATTTCAAGTCAAAGGCAGTAGCACCAATCACTTCCCCTGCAGTATCGTGCACCCTTGCAACGACACTGGCAACTGGGTAGCCCAATGTAGACATGTACGCTTTTGTAAGTGATACAGCCTTAGTAGATTGTAACGCTTGAATCATCCACGGTCGGTTACGCGGGTCGTACCTAGCTCCTATAGCGTTGTCAGGATAATGAATATAGCTACCATCTTTCATTCCCATAAAAACCACACCATAATGAGAATGAGTTTCTGATAATTCTTTGAAAACAGATGTAATTTCGCGTTGCTCCGTCGTCATATTCTTCTGCGCAATAAACACTTCTTTTGGAGAATCATAGTACGCTTCGAGCTTACCTGCAGAAGCTTTCAGCACTGGATTGCTTACTAACTGCAGCATACTATTTTCCGATGACTTAATAAAAAATGAAAGATAATTGTCTATTAAGTGAGCACTTACTTCTGATTCTTTGCGAAATTCATCCATCGCGCTCTTCTCCAGAATCACATATGATATCACTGCCACGGCTGTAATTGATATCAAACACGAAGCAATTAGCGCCGCTGCAATCTTAGATTTTACTGTTTCAAACATGCGTGTCTCCTCCTCGACTTTCATTGCCTGCACATGAAAAGCACTTGCCAGCTAGCAAGCAGCATTTCTACCTAGACAGTTCCCCTTGGCTACAAGCACAAAACTCCCTTTTCTAGTTAGACTCATATCGGTAATTTTCTTTGAACCATAAACTTCTCAACAAATAAAGTGCAACATTTTCAAACCATTAAGAAAGAAACACCTTTTGTATTACAACTTTCTTTTTTGAAAAAAATTTAGTTCTATATATTCAATATGTTAAAACTTAAAATTTTTTTTTACAATTTTTTCAGCAGGTAAATATTTTTCATTTTTTTCAGATGGAAAAAATAGAATAATGTAAAAAAATCTACACATTACCTAAGTGTTAATCTCACTTTATTAAGTTACCCTCACTAAAATAAACGAAAAAAAGCACCCGATAATCATAAAAATTATCGGGTGCTTCATTTAATTTTGTTCAAAACATTAGCTGCATCTATTCTTGCAATTCATCAATAATACGCCGTAAATCGTTTGTCAGTTCGCGAAGGTGATCCATAGATCGTACTGATTCTGCGGCAGAAGAAGCCATGTCCTCTGCAAGAAGACTCACTTCCTCTACACTTTGATTTATTCCTTCACTCGTTGCAGACTGCTGTGCAGATGCGGTGGCAATTGTTCGCGCCATATCCGCTGAACCTTCTATCAAAGGCACCATTGTTCCCAGCACAGTTCCAGCCTCATTTGCAAGAGTTGTACTATGCTCAACAGCCTCACCTGTTTTGTCCATAGCATCTATATTATCCTGTGTACCGCTTTGAATAGCTGAAACAGCCTCGCCGACTTCTCTGGTTGCTTGCATGGTTTTTTCTGCAAGCTTACGAACTTCATCTGCTACGACAGCAAAGCCTTTGCCAGCTTCCCCAGCCCGAGCAGCTTCAATGGCAGCGTTCAAGGCAAGCAAGTTAGTCTGATCTGCAATATCAGTAATGACAGTCATTACCTGCCCAATCCCTTCTGCCTGCTCCCCAAGTTCGCCCAATCGGGATTTCATAACTGTTGACCGCTGTTCAACATCATTAATAGCTGTAATTACATGCTGAACAATTTCAGCACCCTTTTCAGCTTGCTCACGTGCTTTATCTGAGTGATTAGCAGCATCTTCTGCACTTTTAACAACTTCCGTAACGGCAGAGTTCATTTCTTCCATTGCGGTAGCAGTTTCGCTTGTTCGTGCTGCTTGATTCTCCGTACCGCGTCGAGTTTGATCTATCTGTCCTGCTAGCTCATCAGAAGCAACTGAAGCCCCTGCCACAACCGCTTCAAGCTGATTAATAGCCTGCATTACACCTTCACGACGCGCACTTTCAGCTTCTTCTTGCGCTTTTTGGGCAGCTGCAAGTGCTTCAGAGGCAGCAGCACTCTGCTCTTCAGCCTCGCTTGTTTTTTGAGCAGCAACCCCCAAGGCTTCGGTCAAACTGCTTATCATTGCAGACAGTGCCTCATTCAACTCTAACAACTCACCACTAAATGATTTATCATTTGGTACTTCATCATAATTACCATTTTTAATAGCATGAGCAGTAGAAACCATAACATTTAACGGTGCTACAATATATCGAGCTAACGCATACCCAAACCCACCAAGGAATATCGCGGCAATTATTCCGGCAATACTTATCAAACCGGCGGTATGTCGTGCACTTTCATATATTTCGCTTCTATCCTGAATAAAAATCAATTTGTATTTATACCCTTTTACAGAGTAAATACACACCAACTTATCTATGCCGTTAATAGTGGTATTATACACCCCATCATGTTTACCCGCGAGAGAATCTAAACCGGGGAGCGAAGTGTCACCAAGGCGTTTCATTAAAATATCTTTGTTGTCAGGATAGGCAATAATTGTTCCATCCTCTTCAAGCAAAGAAACTCGCCCAGTACGCCCCATTCGAATTTCACCCATAACACGAACCAGCATAGAAAGGTCTAAATCAACCCCAACTACCCCAATGAGTTCTTTGGCATCATTATACACTTTTGCCATGGCACTTGCGACAGGGTACTTGGAAACTGACATATAAGCCTTCGAGACTAGAGATCTCTTGGTGGACTGCATTGCCTGGCTCATCCACGGACGCTTTCGAGGGTCATACCCAGCAGGAACTTTAGCGTCGGGGTAATGAATATAACCGCCGTCTGTCATTCCCATAAATACAACCCCGTAGAGTGAATGAGTCTGTATCAGATCTTTAAAAACTTTCGCTATCGCCTGCTGTTCCACTGTTTCATTGCCACGAAAAACAAAGGCTGGCTGAGTAGAATTATAAAATACATCAAGCTTACCACCCGCACTTTTTAGGACGGAATCGTTAGCTAAGTGAACTGCATTATTCTCCGCAGACTGCATAAAAAAAGAAAGATAATTATCTACAAGATGAGCACTTAACTCAGCTTCTTTAACAAAATCTTCCTTTGCACTTTGCTTCAGAATCACAAAAGACATAGTTGCTACGGCAATAATCGATATCAAACACGACGCTATAAATCCTGCCGCAATCTTAGATTTTATGGTTTTGAACATTGCACCTCCCGACAAAAGTTGTCTCAAACTAGTAGCTGATTTCAACGACTAAAAATTGCTCACTCTCAATGCCCCCCTTGCCTCAAGCACAAGCAACACCCCATATAACCATTTATAATATCGGATATTTTTTCATAAGCATAAATATTTTGGTAAAGAAAAAGTAGCATCTTCAACAAATACGTACTGAAAGCGTTTGTCGAACCAATATATATGAATATCAAATCAATATTGAAGGAATGTACTATAATACAACCTATTATGAGTACAGAACAATATTTCCACCATACATTTATTGTGGGTGCAAAATGGCAGTAACGAAGATATTTTTGCTGTTATGATACGTCACTATACAATAAAAAAACGTCCAATAACCTTTCAGTCTATTGGACGTAATGTCTTTATCAAGTCACATACTCAATAAATAAAGTACCACTACAGTGTTAATTCTTCTATAATCGAATATGATCATCAGGCTAAAGGGGGAAAGGGAATTGGATTACACAATACAATAAGCCGCCCCGTTATATCTGGTTCACCCCAGCAAAGGCACAAAAAAAGCGTCTGACAACTATGCCAGACGCTTTCGCATTCGTATGGATGCGTGACCTACAAAATCTTACGGTAAATTGCCATAATATCTTGTTTAGTCATATTGCGAGGGTTAGTTGCCGCACATGCATCTTTCATTGCGCTGTCTGCCATGGCGGAAAAATCTTCAGGGTTAACAGTCTTACCATACTTTTGTGCAAGCAAGGTAAGGCTTGATGGAATACCGATATCCTGAAGAAGATCGCGAATTGCCTGAATCATATTGGTTGCAGCTTCACGCTGTGTGCGTGCTGTGGCCTGCACACCAAAGAAACCAGCCATTTCTGCAAAACGATCCATTGCAGAAAGCATGTTAAACTCACATACATGTGGCAAAAGAATCGCGTTACACTCACCGTGCGGTAAGTTAAGGAGACCGCCAAGCTGGTGTGCCATTGCGTGAACATATCCAAGCCCAGCGTTGTTGAACGCCATACCAGCCTGATACTGTGCAAAGCACATTGCTTCACGCGCTTCTATATTACGACCATTACCAACTGCACGACGCAGGTATTTAGCAATTAACTTGATTGCTTTTTCTGCGTTTGCGTCTGTCAGATGTGTTGCTTCTGTAGAAACATATGCTTCCACAGCGTGTGTCAGAGCATCAATACCTGTTGCTGCGGTAAGGCTTGGTGGCATGCCAACCATGAGTTCTGGATCATCAAGAGCAATACTTGGGGTCACACGCCAGTCCACAATAGCCATTTTAACTTTGCGGGTGGTATCTGTAATAATGCAGAAACGTGTCATTTCAGACGCAGTTCCCGCAGTGGTGTTTACGGCAATAAATGGCGGCATTGCTACGCGTGCTTTATTAACACCTTCGTATTGGTGAATTGTGCCACCATTAGTAGCCACAATACCTACGCCTTTACCACAATCGTGGGCACTGCCGCCACCAAGGGTAATAATGCAATCGCAACCGTTGTTGGCGTATTGTGCAAGTCCGTCATTAACGTTCTGATCTGTCGGGTTAGGCACGGTTTCATCGTATACAGCGCACTGCATACCTGCTGCCTGAATAATCTGTACGATAGAAGCGGTCACGCCAAGCTGCGTCATTCCTTTATCTGTTACGAGTAAAGGCTTGGTACCTCCCAAGGACGCAAGTTTTGCAGGAATCTCTTTAATTGCGCCAGAACCGATAACTGTAACTGGCGGCATGTAAAATTCGACAGGTGCTACTGTCTGCTGTAAACTCATCTAAATTCCTTCCGGTGATGAAAGTTGCTGTTTGCACCAAATTAGATTTAGTAACTAAATAAACTGTTATGCCTTTTTCAGAGCAAGTCACTACCCCAGTGACATGATACGTTGGTATTACGTAAGCCCCGAAAAGCAAAAACAGCACAGAGGCTGTTTTTTATGTCTTCGCCAAAGAAAGTTACCTTGTTCAAAAAGTAACAAGCTATTTTTAGCAATAAATATGCAAACAACCAAGAGCTGATTTGCAATTTTCAAAAATAAAACCTGTTACATTTTTATATACATATTTTTCAAACACTTACCAAGTCGAGACTTTATAAAAAAAAACGATTGTTATGCGTTACACCCATAACAATCCTACATGATATATAGAAGATTCAATCCTGCCGCAGGGGCACTTATCGTTTTTCCTATGCTAAAATAACGTTAAATAGCACTGCCGTTAAATTGGGCGAATATAGCCTCCAGTGCTGCACCACGCACAAACAAAAAGTAGCCCTTTATTCATCTTTTTTTCAAAAATTGATATGGCTGCATCCAGTGATTGTATCTAAAACTCTAACAAGCACATCTCAGGCAAGCCGAGCTATTTCCACGCATTATGTCATGCAATTAAGAAAACAAGAAAGCATGGAATATTCACAAGTTAGAAAACTCACTCGCCCCCTCTTCAACGCTTACCTTCCATAATGTCAATTTCTCTTGATAGATACTATGGAAGTTTAAATAATTTGACATCCAATTCCCGACCTACTAATTTCCACTAGATTTTTTGCGTATTATCCAGCCATACATAAGCACACTCGTGTTGTGCTTATTCTTCCCCATAACAATTGATCGATTTTAGCAACGGATACCAACTTAGAATGGCATACAAAGAAATAGTACTCACAAAATGGAACAGCATCACGCAGGCACAGATACACACAGCACTTGTGTACCTATTCTGCTTCTACATGCTGTTCTTTTCTTTTGGACGCATTTTCATTCAAATAGGTCAAATAGGCTCGATTCTTCTTCTTGCAGCCTATTATGCAAAAGGATTTCGCAACACCAACTTGCATAATTTCGGTGGCAAAAAATTCTTTTTGATCTTTTTCGCATACCTTGCGCTCAACATCCTGCTCTCTGAATGGCCTGCGCAATCGATCCGAGCAATCAGCAGTAACTGGTGGAAGGCATTTTTAATACCATTCATTGCAATGGAGTTGGTTACATCAGAAAAAGATTTGCAAAAACTCATCGTTGCCTTTTCCGGCGCTGCTTTCCTTCAAGGACTTGACGGTATATGGCAATATTTCACTGGGTTCGACCTTATTCATCACACTGCTATCTATTATGATAGACTGACAGGGTCTATGAAAACGCCTCGTGTCGGGAACTACATGGCGATCATTTTGCCAGCAGCTTGCGGGATACTCTATTTCACCAAGCAGCAAGGGTATAAGTGGGGCAAAAGCATTTGCGCTACGCTGCTAATTCCAGCAGTCTTTTTATGGATATTCAGCCTCACGCGAAGCGGGTATGCAGGAGCATGCCTTGCATCGTTTACGCTTTGGGCTTTTGTCTGGCCACCATTCCGCTGGTATAAGCTTGCGCTTCCAGCAGCTGCTGCCAGTGCACTCCTGGTACTTGGACCTTCAAGAATATCCTTAGAACGCCTCATGCAAGATTCGCGATGGGAAATCTGGTCCTTTGCACTCAAAATTTTTGACCATTTCCCTATCTTCGGTGCCGGGCTAAAAACATACGCTCCTGCTCGCGACATGCTGGGATTAAAACAGATTAAAACGCACGCAGGAATTCCCCACCCACACAACATCTACCTGCAATTCCTTTCAGATGGTGGAGTAATTGGATTTGCAGTCTGCATGCTTTTCCTCTTTGGGTTACTGTATTACGCATTCAAGGCAATCCGCCCTAATGTCGTGCAAGAAATGCAGAGTCGCTCTTCAAGCTACTACTGGCGCTACACTGCGCTTTTCTGGGGTGGCTATCTGGCATATCTCGGCACTGGAATTTCAGCTCACGACTTTTTCCGGACATGGTGGCTGACCATCGGCATGGCAATGCTCGGCATTACTCTCGGCGCTTGCACATATGGTGTGAACACACCGAAATCACAGACTTCTATTTAAACATTACCTGAGGTTAGGAATGAAGATAGCATTTTTCAATGCTACTGCCGGTTGGGGCGGTGTAAAAACATGGACCATCGATGTCGCAGAAGAGTTGCAAAATCAAGGTCATGAAGTTGTCCTCATCGGTAAAGATGATCGTTTTCGTAACCGCGCAGTTTCTAAAAACATGCGTGCATTCACTGTTAAGTTTGGTGCTGATTTCAGCCCGATCAGCATCGTTAAGTTCATGCAGTTTTTGCGAAACGAAAATGTAGATGTAATACTTATTAATGTTAGCAAGGAATTACGTACCGTCGGAATCAGTGCAAAGCTTCTAGATATTCCTATCATCCAGCGTATCGGTCTTCCAAAAGATATGAAGCGCTGCACAAAGGTTAAGCTGCTGGATGCCGCACTCACCCCCCATTATCTTTTTCCATGCAACCATAATCGAGACGGGATGCTTGAACATTTGCCGTTCATACCCAAAAATAGAACCTCTATTGTATACACTGGTAAACATGCCCGACCTACCGAACCTGCGACAAGCGCTGGTCCTATCCAGTTTATCACAACCAGCCAGCTAAACGGTTTGAAGGGACATAAAGAACTTATGGACGCCATGCATATTCTAGCAGAAAAAGGTGTTCCATTTCACTGGCATGTTGTTGGTACCGGAACTGAAGAAGAGCTTTTAAAAAAGCAGTGCAAAGACTTAGAACTTTCTGCCCACATAACTTGGCACGGATGGGTTCAGGACATTTTCCCTTTACTCGAAAAAGCAGACTGTTTCGTACTTCCATCCTATTTTGAAGGACTTCCCAATACACTGCTGGAAGCAATGTCATGTGGTCTTATTCCAGTAGCACGTGATGTGGGAGGGGTTAACGAAGCATGGCCACCTCAATTCGATCAATTCCTTATTCCGGAGTCAAAGCCTGCCAGCACGTGGGCAACGCATCTCCAACACATTGCTGAACTTCCAAAAGCAACTCTTGCCGCGCAAAAGCAAATAGTAAAGCAGCACTGTGAAGCTAACTTTACTATTACCGATCAAGTTAGAAAACTTGCAAAAGAAATCGAACAGATAGCGTACGCAAAATAGTAAAAATACACTTTTACAAAAGCTGCATATACTATGGAAGCATATGCAGCTTTTGTATTGCACATTCATTGCACACTCAAACAGTGCACACAGCCACTCTATATACCTTTTGATAGACAACACAGCACTGCAACACCTTCATGCAGGTTTCTTTTGTAAAGAATGAAAAACTCCTCAACTGTAAACGCTCTCACTGTTGCATTTTCAATATTTTGTGTTATGTAGCACCATCACATTTTAGAGGAGTTTATTATGAAAAAGTTGCTAACATTTTTTATCCTTGCGCTCATGGTATTAGGCGCAAGCTCTGCATTTGCAGGTTCTGAAAAAGTTGTAATCGCCCACCGCGGTGCTTCCGGCTACCTTCCAGAACACACCCTTGAAGCTAAAGCTGCTGCTTACTTCATGGAACCTAACTACATCGAGCAGGACTTGGTAATGACCAAGGACGACAAGCTTGTTGTATTGCATGACCACTACCTTGACCGCATCACTAACGTTATGGAAAAATTCCCAAAACGTTTCCGCATGGTTGACGGTAGCAAACGCTGGTTCGCAATTGACTTTACACTCGCTGAAATCAAATCTTTGAAAGTTACTGAAGGCTTCAAAATTGTAGACGGCAAAAAAGTACAGGGCTACAGCGCTCGTTTCCCAATGTTCACATCTTCTTTCGAAGTTCCTACTTTCGAAGAAGAACTTCAGCTCATTCAGGGTCTCAACAAATCTACTGGTAAAAACATCGGTATCTACCCTGAAATCAAAGCTCCTTGGTTCCACCGTGCTGAAGGCAAAGACATCAGCGTAGCTGCTCTGAAAACTCTGAAAAAATACGGCTACACTTCTAAAGAAGACAAAGTATACGTTCAGTGCTTCGACCCAATCGAAACCAAACGTATCAGCAAAGAACTTCTTCCTAAACTCGGCATGGACGTAAAAGTTGTTCAGCTTATCGCTGAAACTAGCTGGAATGAAACCATGGTTCTCAAAAACGGCAAATTCATTCCTTACAACTACGATTGGATGTTCGAAAAAGACGGCATGAAAAAAGTTGCTGAATACGCAGACGGCATCGGTCCTTGGAAACCAATGCTCGTGAAAAGCGAATCTACAAGCGACAACCTCATCATCACAGATATGGTTAAAGACGCTCATGCAAACGGCATGGAAGTTCACCCATACACATTCCGTCTCGATAACGGTCGTATCCCACAGTACGCTGCAAGCTACGAAGATATGCTCGACATCTTCTTCTACACAGTTGATGTAGACGGCGTATTCACTGACTTCCCTGATCGTGCTGTTAAATTCCTCCGCCGCGCAGAAGCGCAGCGTCAGGGTTTATAGAAGACTTGCTGTCACCCGATCACATACTAGAAAAGCCCGTCTCGTTTGAGACGGGCTTTTTTTTGCTAAAATACATTTATTCACGTTACAGCATCAGCTGCTATCTACTTATCTAATGCAAGCTTAACGTCGCGCAATCTGTTTGCAGTAATATCAAGTTTAGAAGCCAATGCCTGAACCTGGTTCGGTGCCATGGAGTCACCAATTTTGTTCCCACCGGCAAAAACATACAGCGGATTAAACAATGCAATGATGTCTAATGTTTCTAAAGCAACTGTAATGTTCTGTTTACCACCGCGGTTCATGAGTTCAGGGTAAGCACGGGTAACTGTATTCAATACATCCCGCACAACTAAACAAACACCTTTTGCAAAATAGATAGCGTCATCTGCTTCAAAGTGTGATTTAACACCTGTTTTCAAACGAGACTGCGGCATTTCAATAAGTGACTCAAGGGTATTCATAAGAACATACAAGTCGTCAGTTTTGACATTAAAAACTGCTTTGTCATTTTCCAAATCTTTCAAATACGAATTAATAGATTTAATACCTTCTTTGTAACGGCTCTCAGAAGAAGCAAACATCCAAACATCTTCCGCATAAGGAAAAGAGGAGGTCTGCGCTTTCAACAAATGCTTGTTTAGTTCCTCACCGGAGCCACTGCGGGCAAAGTTGGTCGTAAAAACATTGATAATACCACGAGTCGCAAAAATGATTCCCCGCTGTAAGTTTTCTTTATTATCAAACCAAGCCGTCGGCGAAATCATCAGGTCATTAGGAACCCAGCCCACCGCAGAGTCATTCAACTCTCTTTCCAGCGAAAAATACGCTGATCTGAATACTAACGGCGCAATTTCTGCATCATTTGCAATTTCACCACTCACTGGCATTACCTGCTGATCGGCAACTTGAGTTCGAATTGCGGTAACACCTACACCAGCCAGAAGCACAAGAATCACAGCCATAACCACTAGTGCTCTCGAACTGTTTTTATTCTGAATAAGCTTTTTTAAAGAAGAAATTCCAAAACGTGACATCAACAATCTCCAATTATTATGTGTTAGCAACCATATTGTTTTTTAGAAGAATATTTCTACCTGCTCTAATAGATCATGTTTTTGCGCATTGTCTACAACATCTGCGGAGAAGAACTATTTGTTTTCATAACTAAAAAGTAAAGCCCGTCTTGCAATAGACGGGCTTTATGTATCAAAACTGCATAGCATCGATAGAAAAACGGCACAAATATCATACATAGTGGCAACTAGATGCTTACTACATCGTACAACATTCTTTAACTCTAAGATATTAGCCTGCATACCTGCACCACGTAAATCCGTACTGGTTATTCTGCGGCTCAGGCAAAAACATCGCATTTACAAGCACAACTTCTCTGGTATGCTGGAAGCACCTTTTAGAAATCCCTGACACGTTCGTATCGGAGATGTTGTATGAAATATATTGAACTGCCATCAGGTGACCATATGCCCGCATTGGGACTAGGAACGTACCTGAGTACACCGGATAAAATAGAACGCGCAATCACCCACGCTCTGGAGGTGGGGTATAGACACTTCGACTGCGCTGCCATTTACGGTAATGAAGACGATATTGGCGCTACTCTTTCAAAATCATTCGAGAAATATCCAAGAAAAAAATTATGGATCACTTCCAAGCTCTGGTGCGATGCACACGAGCCAAGCGCAGTTCTCCCAGCGTTACAACAAACCCTTGCAGACCTAGGTGTCGATTATCTCGATTTATACCTCATGCACTGGCCTATTGCGCTCAAACCGAAAGTAGAGCTTCCCCAAAAACAAAAAGATTATTTCACACTGAAAGAAGTGCCTTTGATCGACACATGGCACGCTATGGAAGAATGTGTTGAACGCGGACTTGTACGCAACATTGGTGTCAGCAATTTCAGTACACACAAGCTTGGGGTACTTATTGAAGATGCAAACATACAGCCAGCCGTAAACCAAATAGAAATGCATCCTTACCAACAGCAACGCGAGCAAGTGGCTTTTGCTACAAAGCATAATATCGCGATTACAGCGTACTGCCCTCTCGGTTCCATAGGAACCCCGATAAGCACACAGGACGGAAGAGTTCCGCCACCGCTGCTTAAGCACCCTCTTATAGCGACCATTGCTAAAAAATATGGGTGCACAACTGCGCAAGTCCTCATTGCTTGGCTTCTAAAACTCAACATCGTCGCTATTCCTAAATCTGTAACTCCCGAACGCATCGAAGAAAACTTTCGCGGTTCTGAAATTGTGCTTGATACCGCCGATATGGCAACAATTGCAGAGCTGGATATTCACGCGCGCATTATCGATGGAAAAATATTCACGCTGCACAATTCGCCATACACAGTGGAAAATATATGGGATGGAGAGTAGCATGAAAACATATGCACTCTGCACGGGAAGAAAAATGCCTGCACTCGGCTTCGGCACATGGCATATTCCAGAAGAAAAGCTAGAGACAGCCATTGCTGAAGCGCTACGCATAGGGTTCAGGCATTTTGATACAGCAGCCATCGACGGTAACGAAGTCATCATCGGAGCCGCATTACGAAAAGGAATGAAGACGCATCCACGCAAGGAACTATGGATTACATCAAAACTCTGGTGCGATGCACATAAGCCGGATGATGTTGTGCCTGCTCTTAAAAAATCGTTGCATAATCTGAGACTAGATTATGTTGATCTGTATCTGATGCATTTTCCCATTGCACTTAAACGAGGTACGCAATGGCCTGCAAGTAGCGAAGACTACTATACATTAGAGGAAGTTCCACTTGCCGAGACATGGCAAGCAATGGAGCGATGTGTCAAAAAAGGACTCGTCCGCGATATTGGCACAAGCAACTTCAGCACAACGAAGCTGAAAGATTTGATGGAAACGGCACATATTCAACCTGCTGTAAACCAAATTGAAATGCACCCATACCAGCAGCAACATGCACAACGGGATTACGCCAGACGCCACCATATACAGCTGACAGCCTATTATCCACTTGGCGGCAGGGATACGACACTACGGCATCCTGATGGTTCGGAACTGCCGCCACTGCTCACACACCCTATCCTTGCCCAGATTGCAAGCGAACATACGGTTTCCACCGCACAAGTGGTATTAGCATGGCTTCTTGCACTAGAAGTTTCTGCTATTCCAAGTTCTTCTACGCCACAAAGAATACAAGATAACTTCGCCGCAAGCTCGTTGGTGCTAACACCACAAAATATTGCGGCAATATCGGAGCTTCATGCCAAGGTTAAACTCTTTGATGCAAAAGAATTCACCCGGCATGACTCCCCCTATTCCCTCGAAACAATTTGGGATAATGAACTTTTTACTTAAGCACGTTTGAGTGTGTGCAACGTAATTTCCGGTGGAACGGTAAACCGCATAGGAGGGCCCCAAAAACCGGTTCCCGTATTCACATACAACAGGCTATCCTCTACGGTGTAGCTGCCTGCCACATACTCTTGGAAGAGGTGGATAGCATATGTCCACGGAAAATACTGTCCACCATGCGTGTGCCCTGACAACTGTACATCGTACTTTGCCTGCACGGCTTGGTAGATATTTCGAGGGTTATGCGCCAGCAAAATAGAAACATCATGCTCCGGTGCGTTAGCTTTGGCTGCAAACGGGTCTGAAGTATACTTTGTTCCAAACCGTGCACCGTGGTAATCCCACACACCTGCTACCAGCATTGCGCCGCTACCTTTCTGCACAAGCGTATGCTCATTATTCAGCACAGTAAAATCAAGGGCGCGCATCTGCTCAACCCAAGGCTCTACACCTGAATAAAACTCATGGTTGCCTGTTACAAAAAATTTTCCAAGCGGAGCAGTCAACGTCTCCAATGATGCAAGCTCTTTTCCGACGCGGGAGACTTGACCGTCAATAGCATCGCCAGTCAAAACAATCATATCCGCATACAGCCCCTGCACTTGCTGCATAATAGAATCTACCCATGTCTTATCGAGAATAGAACCGACATGTAAGTCAGAAATCTGAGCAATGGTTATTCCATCAAGATCAGGATGCAACCCTGAGATTGGCAACGGATTCTTTTTTACAACGGGCGTCTGAAACGCTTCTTCAACTGCAAACGCAGTTATGGGCAACGCTGTAGCCATAACAATAGCGTTCCCTGCGTTATGCAGAAAAGCACGGCGAGCACCGTTCACAGAACCTTTCGGCGCAATAATTTTTCGTCCCCAAAGCTGCAAAATTTCTTTCGCTATCAGAAACGGCATTACCAGAAAGACAAAGCCAAAGGAAAGGTAGCCTCCCCACCGCACAAACGCAGGCAGTTCAACAGGAAGCCCCTCACGAACATACATGCGGGTAATCTGATGCATAACAAGCCCAAGTAATAGCGTTCCTGCTAACAACACCTTTGTCAGGCGACGCACTTTGAGCGGCATAATCATGCGCCAGCATATTATTGCCCATGAAATGAGTACAACCGATGTGACTAGAATGGAAAAATATGTCATTTGATCTTTCATGTATTGGCAGTACCAAAAAAGCACTGCTATCTACAAGAGCAATAACCGCCGCCCATTCCGTTCTTACTGAAAACCATTTGCCATAATTGAATATCCCGCGCTCTAAAAGCACCAGCACAGGAAAGCAGATAATACCGCCACATTCTGTAAAAACGATCCCCAAGTTCATCTTTAAATTGCGGCCATGCTTCTTCGAACCGTTCATGCCACGCCATCAGCGTAGTATCATAGTCAGCGCCAAAATTATGCAAATCTTCAAGAACAAACAGCCCTTCCGCTGCTTGCGTCAACCATTCAAGCGCTGGAACCTGTCCTACAGGAAAAATGTATTTGGAAATAAAGGGATCAGGCATAGATGTGCTCAGTCGCTTTCCGATTGTGTGCAATAAAAACAAACCGTCATCCTTCAAACATTCGCACGCTTTCTTCATATATGTTCGATAATTCTTACGCCCCACATGCTCACACATTCCAACACTGACTACACGGTCAAAAACCTCGGTTTCTTTCCTGTAGTCTTTCAGACGAAATTCAACAGGCAGCCCTTTGCACATATCTCTTCCTAGCTTAACCTGTTCTGCGGAAACAGTTAGCCCCACACATTCTACGCCGTACCGCTCTGCCGCATACCGCATAAAACTGCCCCATCCGCAGCCTATATCCAGCACACGCATTCCCCGTTCCAGCCCTATTTTACGGCAAATCAATTCAAGCTTTGCTTCCTGTGCCTGCTCAAGTGTTGCAGCGTCCTTCCAGTATCCGCAACTGTACGCCATGTATTTATCGAGCATGGACTGATAAAATGTATTTCCAAGATCGTAATGGAATTCACCTATCCGCTTTGCACGTTTCACTGTCTCGAGATTCAACAATTTAAAACGGGCTGAATGCCAAAGCAGCTTAGCCGGTTTAATTCTATTTTCTACCCCGCATTTGACGACACGGTAAAAGAATTCATCAAGCTTTGGGACATCCCATAGATTATCCATATATGCTTCACCAAGCCCAAGATTCCCCTTGGCAAGTACCCGACTGATGACCTCTGAACTATAAAATTGCGGGTCCCAGTCGTTAGTGCCGTTAATGGTTACGCCTGTGCCTTGAAGCAAATTGTCTATAATTTCTTTTTCGGATACGCCCACGGGGGCAGCCGCTTGTGGTGCTACCGAAACATCCTGTAATTCCATAACGCTCTCCTGCGGTACAAAAGCAGACTTGCTCCTTATGTCCACCAGCTATTCTGAGGTGAAAAATGCAGAGCAGTCGATACAAAACACTTCATGATAATGTCCCTGCCGTGAGCTTTATAGTCAAATATTTTTATGTCTCGTATGCCCCTATCAGTCACCAGAAAAAGGCTCTCCATCTACCGGAATGTACACCACAAACAATTCAAATTACGTAGCCCGAAACACCTTTGCAGCCATGCAAAAAATACCAACATCTAACTTTCCCACGAAAAGACAAATAGATAGAAACAAAACAGCACAGCACTCATTCTCTTCTTTACAAAAAACAGAACATATGTGATTTGAATGTGTGGCAGTACGCCAAATGATTAATCACATACAACCATACTATTTTTTCAATGCTCAATGCCATCCGCGCACGTCGCATCCTTACTATGGAAGGCCATAATACTTCCCCCCGAACAGATTCGGGGTATTATTCTTTTCCTGATGTAATTGAAGACGGAGTTATCGTCCACAATAGTTCAACTATTGTGGACGTTCTTTCGTTCAACGACTTTTCAAAACAATACACAATACCAGCAGAAGATTTGGGCGATGTGACTCTGACCCCCGCTCTTATCAACTGCCATAACCACTTGGAGCTTGCGCACCTTAAAGGCAAAGCTACATTCGGCGAAGGATTCGAAACATGGATTGAATCTGCCTTGCCGCATATGGCAACTCCTGTTGACGCCCACAGCCTTGATTCCGCTGTTGCAGAAATGAAGGAAAGTGGCACAGCACATATTGCTGATGTTAACGGACGCGCCCCGAAAGCTGTCTTTGATGCAGTTACGGCACAGAACCTCAGTTGCCATATTCAATTGGAAGTCTTCGGATACAATTTCCCGAATCTTACTGACGGCACCTTATCAGCTGATGACTTATTCCCTCCTGCATCTGCTGCATTGCCACCCGAAGCTAAAGATCGATGGATGACTCTTTCCGGTCATGCTCTTTATTCAACCAGTCCTGATGCTTTGGTTGTTGCTAAACAATGGTGCCGCTCTCATGAGCGGTATTTTTCTGTCCATCTGGCAGAACATCCGGGCGAAGATGAGTTACTTACGAAAGGTACAGGACGCTTTAAAGAACAGCTTTCGCGCAGGGTCTTGCCAAAAGACTTTGAACCACCACGGATGAGTGCAGTCCCGTATGCACAGCATCTTGGCTTGCTGGATGAAGCAACTCTTGCGGTTCACTGCGTTCACTGTTCAAAAAATGACATTTCGATTTTGCAGAAAGCCGGAACAACCGTATGTCTGTGCCCACGCTCTAATGAACTTATCGGAGTCGGAACAGCGCCTGTACGTAATTTTTTGGAAGCTGGGCTCCAGATTACCATTGGTACAGACAGCCTTGCTTCCAACCATGACCTGAACCTTTGGAATGAAGCGCGCTACCTGCGCGATAATTTCGATATACCTACCGGTGCTCTTTTGCGTATGCTTACAATAGCAGGTGCAAAAACGCTGGGCATTACGAATGAACTTGGAACGTTGTCGAAAGGCAAACGATTCCAATACGCTATTTTGCCGAACGACTTTTAGTCATTCAACAATCATGGGCGTTGCCCGCAAACCAGAGAACATGAAATGCCACAAGAAAAACACTTCATCTGGCCGCACAAAGACCTTTTGGACGTTAGTCAGCTGTCACTCGAAGAAGTCTCTCATCTTCTCGATACAGCCGAGCAATTTCACGAAATCAACCAGCGCCCTATTAAGAAGGTTCCGACCCTCAAGGGTAAAAGCGTTGTGCTCTTCTTTGCAGAGCCTAGCACGCGGACAAAAACTTCATTCGACGTTGCAGGCAAGCGTTTGTCTGCCGACACATTTTCACTTTCCAGCAGCAGTTCAAGTCTGACAAAGGGTGAAAGTCTTAAAGACACTGCCCTCACTCTTGAAGCCATGAATCCGGATGTTATCGTCCTTCGCCACAGAGCAAATGGTGCTGCACAATTCATTGCAGAACGTCTCGACTGCGCTGTCGTAAACGCCGGAGACGGATGCCATGCCCACCCTACACAGGCGATTCTGGATAACTTTACGCTTCGCAGAGCATGGAACAACGAGTACAAAGGGAAGACTATTCTCATCCTTGGCGACATTAAGCACAGTCGTGTTGCCCGTTCCAACATCAACCTTTTAACCCGTCAGGGTGTTAAGGTTCGATTATGTGCTCCGCGAACCTTACTTCCACACACGGTGCACACATGGCCTGTAGAAGTTTTTCATGACATGAACAAAGCTGTGGAAGGAGTTGATGCAGTTATGTGCCTTCGCTTGCAGCTGGAACGCCAGCAAGCAGGGCTTCTGCCTGATCTTAGTGAATACGCACGCATGTTCTGTCTCACAGCAAATCATATGGAATTAGCAAAAGAAGGCGCTAAAATTCTTCACCCCGGCCCTATGAACCGCGGTCTCGAAATTGCCTCCGATCTTGCTGACTGCAAAGACAGCCGCGTACTTAATCAGGTCTCCGCAGGTGTCGCCACCCGTATGGCTATCCTGTATCTCCATGCAACCAGAAAAGACAAAGGAGCATAGCCGTGATGAATATATGTATTTCCAATGCTCTGCTTCGCGGAAAGCCTGTAGACATCCTTGTTTCCGGATCGACCATCGTATCAGTAACACCGCATGGCGAGTCAGAAACACCTGAAGATTGCCAAATTGTAGATGCATCAGGTCTCATCGTATTTCCAAGTTTCTACGACTGCCACGTACACCTTCGTGAACCTGGTTTTGAGTATAAAGAAGATATTGAATCCGGTCTTGCTGCTGCGGCTCATGGTGGCTTTGGTGGTGTTATGGCAATGGCTAACACCAACCCGACGAATGATTCTGCATCAGTAACCGAAGCAATGTTACAGCGGGCACAGCTGACATGGCCGAATGGTCCATATCTCTACCCAATCGGCGCAGCAACTATCGGTCTGAAAGGCAAAGAGCTTGCTCCAATGGGAGAACTTGCAGAAGCTGGCTGCGTTGCCATCTCGAATGATGGTGTCCCAGTGGGCGGTGCAGAAATGTTTCGGCATTGCATGGAGTATGCTGCAACCTTCGGGCTAACCGTTATCGACCACTGCGAAGACCCGACTCTTGCCAAAGACTGCCACATGAACGAAGGCGATGTCAGCGAAGCTATCGGAGTAAAAGGTCAGCCAGTCGTTGCAGAGTCCATGCAGGTTGCACGCGACATTCTTCTGGCAGAATTTTTACATCTTCCAGTACACCTCGCACATATCAGCTGCAAACAGTCTGTAGATCTCATCCGCTGGGCAAAATCCAGAGGGGTAAAAGTTACTGCTGAAACATGCCCGCACTACCTTCTTCTCACAGACGAATCACTGCAAAACTACTCTACTGCTGCAAAGGTAAATCCTCCGTTACGCAGTGAAGAAGATCGTCTTGCAATGAAAGAAGCGGTCAAAGACGGAACCATTGATATCTTCGTCACCGACCATGCCCCGCATGCCGACCACGAAAAAGAGCACCCAATCGAAGGTGCTCCAAATGGTATTTCCGGTATGGACAGCGCAGTAGCTCTTACATGGACACAGGTAGAAGACGGCACCATCACTGAAGATGATTTCATCAAGCTGTGGGCAGAGAAGCCTTCTGAGATATTCAACCTTCCGTTGAACACCTTTGCTGAAGGCGACATTGCGGACTTTTTCCTTTTCGATCCAAACGAAGAATGGACTCTGACCGAAGATGCCATGCAGTCAAAAGGTAAAAATACGCCATTTCTCAACACCACTCTCAAAGGGCGTGTAAAAGCACACTGGATTGGTGGAACAAGAATTGTTTAAGATAAAACAATGCAAAGCGGTATAGCGCGTCACTTACATTGAGTTTCCTTTTTGAAGTGACGCAGCAATATGCCTGCTTGGCATTCTTCAAGATGCCTACTTGGCTTCAACTGCCGATGAAGCCAAGTAGGTGCAGTGCAAGAAACAAGAAAAAGCCAAGATCGAAGTGTAGTCAAACCTACATGAGAGTTTGGCTTTTTTGAAGTGACGCAGCAATGTGCCTGCTTGGCATTCATCGGGATGCCTCCGGCGGGCAAGCGGGCGCTGCCCCTTGCAACCCCGCGAGAGGGACGCCCTCTCGACTGCGATTACAACTCCCCTGTAATGTCACTTTGAAAGTATTAGAAAATGCCTCCAAATATCTCTTTAAAAGATACTTGAAAGTATTTTCCATCACCAATATTCGTTTATTACTATTATCTTTTTCTCTCTCTGCCCTGTTTTTATTGCAGGCAGGTTACCGAGTAAAACAAAAAAGAAAGGACTACCTGAGCAGGTAGTCCTTTCTTTTTGAGTTTTCCATATATTACAAAGTAAATTCTTTTGTCCAAAGATCATGCAGGTTACAGAAACTTGTTGCTATGTACTTACCTTTTTTCTTCAATACGGCTTTCGAAACCGGATCATCTTTCCAGCTGAATGTTCTTGCGTGGACGACTTCACCATCTTCTGCAACTATTGTATGACGCACAATGTAGTGTTCTTCGCTCATTGGGTGCGGTGTAGTTATAACTACATCCATATCTTTAGTATCAATAATAGGAACATGAAGCTTCTGCTTTCCTTTCCACATTCCTGTTTGATCTTCTGTATAAATAATACCTTTATCCATTGTAAAATCCCAAGCATACGCTGGAACTGCCTTAATCACAGATGCACCGGCAACAACTGCTGCACCGGCTAAAAATTGTCTACGAGTACTCATAAAACCTTCCTGTCTTAATTTTGCATCAGCAATCACTGGTGCATGTAAAAGAAACGGACTGTCCTAGGGTATATTTATACACTGTATCACGCGGGTGCTAGGCTTTTTTTGCTTATAACGCACTAAGGAAAAAAATATTACGGAAGCATAAAATACAATATAGAAACATACCCTAAATTAAAATCCTGCAACTTTGCAGTAAATTAAATGATATATTCTTGCTTATAAGCATCGACTTTTGCATAAACACAATGTAGTGCTCATCAGCTTGCTGTGGCTGTATTTTTTCGCAAGAAAAATACACACTTCTTGCGTACAACAAGCTGGAGACTCTATGAAAAAAAGTTATAAAGACTGCAATACACAATTGTTAAACGATACATCTGGATCTAACCAAAGCTCTCAGCGCAAACCAACCTCAACAGTTGGAAGATTTTTACTTAAAATCTTCCTTTTTTGTGTCCGCCTGCTTGCGGTGCTGATTGGACTATTTATCATTATTAACCGTGGTGGAGCCTTTGCAGCCACAGGGAATGCAATATCTCTTTTGCTTATTCCTGTGGGTATTGCCCTTGTATGGTTTGGTGTAGGAAAAACATTTTTATCCAGCGCAGCCACATCTGTTAAAAAACTTATACACAAGCTTACTGTTCTGCTTGGTCTTCTCATGCAGGTTGGCTTCTTTGGCACAATATCATCAGGAGAAAGTTCAAAGTCATTTACCTGTCTTGCCTTAGGACTTTTATTTTTTATTGTTGCCTATGTAACTCGCACTCCTAAGAAAAAATCTAAAGAGACTGAACAGGCTAGCCAGTCTAAAAAGGCTGAAGAAAAAGAATCAGAAGACTTTGATCGTGAAGAGCTTGAGCAAGTTATTCCAGAACTCATCAAAACAGCTTTGCAGCAAACTCATCCTGAATTAGTTTGCACAGATGTGCCTTCCATCACGTACGAAGAAGAACGTCCTCAGTCCGCTGAAGTTGTTCTCAATACTGGAGAAAAAATTCAAATTGGAATTGAAGTTATCGGCAAAGATAATTTCAAAATTACTCTTCCAGAAACTCTTACTTCCACCACACCTCAGGCTACTGACGCTGCTGTATAGTAATAAAAAAACCGGACAACACCATGTTGTCCGGTTTGAATAACTTTTTTGATTAACGCAGCGTTGCGCTAGTCTAGCGCAATAATCATCTACATTTTGTATTCGCGTACAAACGCAATCGCCTCTTCAACAGAAGTTACTTTGCCTTCAATCTGAGCTTTGAGCAGTTCTTCACGCAACAGTCCAACATGTGGACCAGGTTTAAGGCTAGTAGCTTCCATAATTTCGTTACCGTTCAAGAACGGCTCAACCATCTGCTCAGGAGTATCTGCACGTTCAAGCCATTTCATGTTGTGGTTGAATGCAGTAAAGGCAATTTCACGAGCTTTAACGTCAGCACGCGCCATTTCAATAAGGCGCGGGTACTCGTTAAGAGCACGGAATCGACGGATACCTTTATCAGTAAGCATACTGTGGAAGAACTGGTGATGCTTAACAAGATGGCAAACAAGATCGATATCCTGAGGCAGGAAGGACAAACGTCCCATAATTTTGCGGGTAACTTTTGCACCAACACGGCAGAACTGGTTGAAAGTCCATGTTTCGTCATTATATTCAGCTGTGTACAATTTACCTACGTTGCTGAACAGAATTGCAAAGGTGCCAAACCAGTCATACGGCAGCTCTTCTGGGTAATGACGCATAGTATCGATGGTATGCTGGAATACGGTCTGCTCTTCGCCAGTGTCTTCATTTTTAATCTGAGTACAACGAGAGAGTGCAGCCAATTCCGGAACCAGACCATGCAGCAGCATGGAATCAAATAACAGTTCCACAAAGCGCCACATGTTTTCTGCTTCTACCTTACGCCATTCTTCCATAATACTATGAGACGGCACATAATCAAGAATACGGGATGTTCCCTTAACAATGGCAATCCATGTATTTTTCTCAACCGGCAGATCATAGTTAGCAGCAAAACGTAACGCACGAATACCGAGAAGGTAATTGCGGCGCAGAGTTTCATCTGGAATTCCGGAAAATTTAATAACGCCAGTAGCGAGGTCTTCAAAACCTTCCTGCGCTTCGGCACCCGGAACATACGGACAAGCATACTGAGTAGGAATGCTACCGTATTTTTCTTCCATACGCTTAAGCAGATGTGGTGTAATGCGGGCAATGCTTTCTTCTGGATGAGAAGCATCTTCTACATCAGTAGGATAAAAACGATACGTAATATCAGCTTCTTTCAGTACAGCAACAACGCCGCGCTCAGAGCCAGCAGTTACGTTAGGGAACATGCGCTGGATTTCGTCAAACGGGGCTTCGCACGCAATATCCAGTTCAGTTTCGTTAGCACCTTCAAGCAGTTCACGCTGAAGCTGTGCGTTTACAACATACGCATCGAAACCGTTACGCATAATAGTTTTACAAATGCCAATGGCATCTTTAAAAGGCTGAGTCATTCATCCTCCCATTGTAGACCCGATAAAAAACGGATCATATAGTCTCATATGATATGCTATCGTCAGGACATAGCGTTTTTTTAATTTAATACGTCAAGTTATATTGTGAAATATAACACATGCCCACTAGACACGCAAACAGCCATTACAACAAGGTTGTTGGCGATACCCGTACCTTCGGATTGAAATACGCTTATGAACAGCTGCTTGAAAAAGGCTCGGCACAAAATCGGTAGCCAGCAGGTCTACCAACTTTTTTTCGCAATGCCGTTTCTTCTTTCTGAACTGCGGTCAATCTTTCGAGCGGGTGCGGCAGCAATAGGCACCTGATACAGGTAATTGTGATTCCGCAGTTTGTACAGAGAAGTGTTAACACTTTTCACTTTTTTCAAATCCAGCTAGCAGCCTGATACGCTATCCCTCACGAAAGCGTTATAAAATCAACGGGACAAGTGTAATTTTGCTACTTTTTCAAAAGCGTCGGTGAGCATCATGATATGTCGCGTCTGCAAATTCCAGCAATGCCAGTAGAGACGTACTGTCACAGAGTAGTCATGGACTATTGGTACCAGTTGCTCATTTTTCAGTTCATCTTCAATTTGCAAACTTGGAATCATTCCATACCCAAGTCCTTTTTTACACATATCCACGAACATATGTGAATCAGGAACATAGTGTGTAGGAAATTCCCCTGCTCGAATGCCGTACCGCATCAACATTTCGTTGTTCATTTCGTCCGTGCGATCATAGGTAAGGATAGGAGCAGCGCGCACAGCTTCCGGCACAAAACCTTCAGGAAACCAATGGGCGGCAAAGTCCGGCGTGGCGCAACAAATATAGACCATTTTACCAAGGTATACTGTTTTGCAGCCCTGCATAGGACCAGGCTGCGAACTGACACACCCCACCACTTCACCATTTTTCAACATATCGTGCGTCTTATCCTGATCTCCCAACCTGATATCCACAAGAATGTTCGTTGTGGTCAAAAGCTCCTGCAAGGTATCCGGTATCCACGTTGCTAGACTGTCGGCATTAATCCCGACAGGTACGGTTATATAGTCGGCAACAGTTCTTCCCAGAGTATCTTCAAACAGATCATGCTCCATAAGGCTTACCTGTTTGTAGTGCCCTAATAATTTTTGTCCCATAGCTGTAGGCTGAACCGGAGTAGAACGCACAATGAGCATTGCGCCGATTCTATCTTCAAGTAATCGGATTCGCTGCGAAACAGCAGATTGCGTGATGTGCAGCACAGTTGCGGCTTTTTCGAACCCACCATTTTCTACTACGGAAGCAAAGGCTTCAAGCTGTTTGTAATCAATCATGAACCTACATTAGCAAAACTTATGTAACATCAAAACAATGAATTTCACTTCTGACATTTTTTCTTCTACATATATATCCGCAAACAGGTTCCAGATGTAATAGCGGGGTGTTGAGCGCATCCTGCTGTCACAGCGCTCACTGACCTTCCCATGTTTCTGCTGAAGGGACGCCTTCTGCATTTTCAGATTGATTACGAACTACTAGCTTAAATGCAGCTAAGGATTGGGAAAGCTATGCTCGCTCCGTTTTTTCAAGGATTTGGTACTTGTGGTGGTTTAATTATGGCGATTGGGGCACAAAATGCCTTTTTACTCTCACAGAGTGTTCGCAAAAACCATCACCTTATTATTGCACTTATGTGCATTGCATCCGACATGCTCTTAATCGGGCTTGGTGTGTTCAGCATTGGACAAATTGTTGCTTCGTCACCGGAAGTAAAAATGTTTGCCACTTTTTTTGGCGCTGCGTTTTTGCTCTGGTATGGATTCTGTGCTTTCAGGTCTGCCTGTAAACCGGGGGCGCTCACAACAACATCAGATGCAACTCGCTCTTTGCGCAGTGTTATACTGACAACACTGGCTGTTACATTCTTAAACCCGCATACCTATCTGGACACTGTTGTCCTGATGGGATCACTTGGCGGACAATTTATTGGTAACGGCAAACTATATTTCTGGATCGGCGGCGTTTGCGCCTCCGCAATCTGGTTCGGCGCTCTTGCTTTTGGAGGACAGGCTCTTGCACCATTA
Organism: Halodesulfovibrio sp.; assembly: GCF_025210605.1. NCBI lineage: Bacteria > Pseudomonadati > Thermodesulfobacteriota > Desulfovibrionia > Desulfovibrionales > Desulfovibrionaceae > Halodesulfovibrio > Halodesulfovibrio sp. Next base: position 49,915 of record NZ_JAOARI010000022.1, read on the forward strand.
TTCCGCAAGCCTTCTTCATGGAGAGTTCTCGATGGCACAGTCTGCATTATTATGTGGCTGATTGCTGCGGGGCTTATTAAGCAAGGAATTGCTCTTTTATAATGAATCCTAAGGACGCTGGTAGCTTCCCATACCGGTATTAAGCAATACACCGCGTGTTTCCCTACGCTTCCAGACAAAAATTTTGCTTATTACACGTCCTATCCCATAATTAAGCGCCTCTTTTCCCGAAGAGGCGTTTAAAATGCACCGCACATCCGTTTGTACTTGGAGAAAAAGAACTTCGTACCTTCCTTTTTCCCCTAGTTCAGACGGATGTTTTTTTATTACTACCCAAAGAGTCTCTTCGATTGCCAGCACAGCCTTGCACCACATACCGTTACAGGCTACCCTGCCTGCATATCCTGCTCACTTTTTTGCCAAGTCCGTATACTGCTGAGTTAGTCAATGCCAAAGCAGCGCAGGATAGGTAGAGTACAAACCAAAATTCGCACCTGCTGGTGCAATTAGATGACCCTGAGGTCTTATCTGCCAGTAGGGATACTATAGATACAAAGTCTGTCACCAAACTGTTGCGCATGTTTCACCAAGCTGTCCGCGCTGTTACAACTGACCGAGGATTTATTATGAAAAAAGATTTCTTCAATGTGCTTAGCGTTCAAGAATTCATTCAAGCACTCCACTCTTTCTCACCTTTGCAGACGCGAACTGTTTCTATTGAAGAAGCAGATAACAGCGTACTTGCGAACGATATTATCGCAACAGAAGACTTACCGCTTGCCAGCCGCTCATGCATGGATGGTTACGCAGTAAACGCTTCCAGTGTCTTTGGCGCATCAGAGGCAAATCCGGCATACCTCGAATCAGTGGGCGACATCGATATTGAAAAGCCAGCATCGTTTACACTGCAAAGTGGAGAATGTGCGGGAATTGTTACTGGTGGCATTCTACCTGACGGCGCCGATGCTGTTATTATGGTAGAGCACACCGAATCCCTCGGTGCTGGAACTATAGAAATCCGCAAGTCGCTTGCCCCATATGAAAACGTCATGCTCAAAGGCGAAGATGCCACCACAGGAAACTCCGTACTAGCAGCAGGAACCCGTATGCGACCTCAGGAGATCGGCATGCTTGCCGCGCTCGGCATCCAGAAGGTTGCTGTTACTACGTCTCCTAAAGTCGGTATTATCTCAACGGGGGATGAGCTTGTCTCGATAGAAGAAACACCCGTTGTTGGACAAGTGCGCGATGTGAACAGCTACACTCTTGCAGCTTGTGCACGCCGTGCAGGTGCAACCGCTACTGCCTATGGACTAGTTGAAGACCAGCTTGATTCGCTACAGGCCGCGCTTGAAAAAGCGCTAGAAGAGAATGATGTTGTATTCCTTTCCGGTGGTAGCTCTGTCGGTGTGCGTGACCTTACCGTGAGCGCTATCGAAAAAATCGAAGGCGCAGAACTCATCAACCACGGTGTTGCAATCAGTCCGGGGAAACCGCTCATTCTGGCGAAATGCGGCAACAAAGCTATATGGGGACTTCCGGGGCAAGTTGCCTCTGCACAGGTTGTCATGTTTATCCTCGGCATGCCATTTTTACGATACCTCGGTGGGGACACAGCCTCCTTCGACCAGACACGATGGGCATCAAAACAGGCAATTATCAGCCGCAATGTAGCGTCTAAACCGGGACGCGAAGACTATGTGCGCGTCAGTGTCAGCGAAAAAGACGGCACAACGGTAGCGACTCCAGTTCTTGGAAAATCCGGTCTGCTGAAAACCATGTTGCAAGCTGATGGCGTTGTCCGCATAGGTGCAGATAGTGAAGGTATCTACGAGGGTACACCTGTTGACGTACTCTTTTTTTAAAGTATAGGAAACCTCATGCGAATTTTATTTTTCGGTGACATTGTAGGCAAACCGGGCAGGCTTATCCTGCGAAAACGCCTTGCTTCTATCAAAGAAGAAAAAAAAGCAGACCTTGTGATTGCTAACGGAGAAAATGCTTCCGGCGGCATCGGGCTTTCTGGCGATACCATGCGCGAACTGTTTAATGCAGGTATAGACATTCTTACTTCCGGCAACCATATCTGGAAACACAAAGAGATGTATAACCTGCTCAACACAGAGCCGCGACTCATCCGCCCTGCCAACTACCCGCACGGCGCTCCCGGTCATGGACTTGTTATTCATGAACTGGATAACGGCAGCAAAATTGCGGTAATGAATCTGCTCGGGCGCACTTTTATGGATGACATAGACTGCCCGTTCAAAAAAGTAGATGAACTTCTCGCATCAATCCCAGACGATGTGTGCATCCGCATTATCGATTTCCATGCAGAAGCTACAAGCGAGAAAAAAGCACTCTCGTTTTATGTAGATGGCAAGGTTTCCTGCGTGATTGGTACGCATACCCATGTGCAGACTGCCGACGCTATGATTCTGGAAAAAGGTACTGGCTACCTCACAGATGCCGGAATGTGCGGCGTTGAAGAATCATGTCTTGGCATGGAGCCGAAAGTCATTATCGAGCGATTTATGACAGGATTGCCGCAACGCTTCAAAGTTGCAAAAGGGACACCGCATATTAACGGTCTGTACCTTGATATTGATGATGAATCAGGACTATGTACAGATATTGAACTTATTCGAGAGTAACTCAGACAAGTTCTTTTCCAATAATCTACTGTCATTCTGTTATGCTTCTGCCCTGAGGAAAGAACGTGCACTCTGCATCTCATGGTAGAACCGAAGGCTCATACTGATATAACAATTTTGTGAAGTTTGACAATTCACAAATTCTCTGTAAGAGACACCAAGCTACAACATATTTTTTTGTAAAAGAGAGAATTATGGATATTCAAAAACAGCTCGAAATCATTCAGCGTGGCTGTGCTGAACTTATTGATGCTGACGAGCTTAAAAAGAAGCTCGAAAAAGGCAAACCTCTGCGCGTAAAAATGGGTTTTGACCCGACTGCTCCTGATCTGCACCTTGGTCATAGTGTTGCTATCCACAAGCTGCGTCACTTTCAGGAACTCGGACACACCGTTATCTTCCTTATCGGTGACTTCACCGGCATGATCGGTGACCCGTCCGGTCGCTCCGACACCCGTCCTCCACTCACTCGTGAAGATGTTCTCGCTAATGCGGAAACATATAAAGAGCAGGTATTCAAGATTCTTGATCCTGAAAAAACTGAAGTTCGCTTCAACTCCGAGTGGTTCGACAAATTCAGCGCATCAGACTTAATCCGTCTTGCATCCCGCTCTACTGTAGCACGTATGCTTGAACGTAACGATTTTGAGCAGCGTTATAAGGGCAACACCCCTATCGCTATCCATGAATTCCTGTATCCACTTGTTCAGGGTTATGACTCCGTTGCACTTGAGTCTGACATTGAGCTTGGCGGTACTGACCAGAAGTTTAACCTGCTCATGGGTCGTACCCTACAGTCTCAGGAAGGTCAGGAGCCGCAGTGCATCATGACTATGCCTATTCTCGAAGGTCTCGACGGTGTGCGTAAGATGTCTAAATCCTACGGTAACTACGTAGGTATTGACGAAGCTCCAAAAGATATGTTCGGCAAAATCATGTCTATTTCTGACGAACTTATGTGGCGCTACTACGAGCTTATTTCTCTGAAATCCCTCGAAGAAATTGCAGACCTCAAAGCTAAAGTAGAGTCCGGTGAACTTCACCCGAAAGTCGTTAAAGAAGAACTCGCTGAAGATATCGTATCGCAGTACCACGGTGCAGAAGAAGGCGCTAAAGCACGTGCAGGCTTCAACGCTGTATTCGCAAAAGGTCAGCTTCCTGACGAGATGCCAGAGCATACTTGTGAATCCGGTGACGCTTCGATGCCTCCTGTATTCCTTACAGATGCAAAGCTCACCAAATCACGCGGCGAAGCACGTCGTCTTATGAAACAGGGTGCACTCTCCATTGATGGTGAAAAGTGCAACGCTGAAGACGCTCTTCCAGCCGGTGAATACGTAATCAAACTTGGTAAAAAACGTTTCCTCAAGCTTTTTGTAAAATAGCGTTTTACCCTGATAGATAATGCAATGCCCCGCAGTTTTGTGCTGCGGGGCATTTTTTTACATGTCCGGTTTTATATCCCAGATTTCATCCATATATTCTTTCACAGCTCGATCACTGGAAAAGAATCCCATTCCGGCTGTGTTAAGAATCGATTTTTTAATCCATAAGTCCCTGTCACCAAACTCATGAGCGATGCGTTTTTGTGTTTCTGCATACGCCCGATAATCTGCCAAGACCATAAACCGATCACCACCGCTAAGAAGTGAATTAAAGATACTGCTGAATGCTGTCGGGTTACCCGGAGTAAATTGATCTGAATTAATCATATCCAGCACTTCACGAATCTCACTGTCATTCTTGTATATTTCCCACGGATCATATCCACGGTTGCGCATGTCGATAACATCGTCTTCACATAAGCCGAAGAGGTAAATATTATCTGCGCCGACCCGATCACCTATTTCGATATTAGCACCGTCTCTGGTTCCCACAGTAAGCGCACCGTTCAGGGCAAATTTCATATTACCAGTACCGGAGGCCTCAAAGCCTGCCGTTGATATCTGTTCAGAAACATCTGTGGCAGGAACAAGCATCTGTGCCAGCGAAATATTATAATTAGCTAAAAACACTACCTTCAAATAGTTACGTGTATGCGGGTCAGAATTTACTCGTCTGGCAACGCAATTAATAAGGTAGATAATATCTTTTGCCATCCAATAGCTTGGTGCTGCCTTGCCGCCAAAGATAAAGGTACGCGGCTGCATCTTAACTTCAGGGTGCTGACGGATATGATTATAGAGCGAGATAATATGTAAGATATTGAGAAGCTGCCGCTTGTATTCATGGAATCGTTTCACCTGTACGTCGAAGATACTATGTGGGTTGACCGTAATGCCGTTCATCTTTTCAATATAGTCCGCAAGACGCTTTTTATTTGTCAGTCGGCACTGATCCCAGTCATGCCTGAATCCTTCATTTTCTGTGAGATCACGAATACGCTCTAACTGCTCAAGGTCTTTTACCCAGTCGCAACCACAATTCAAATGCTCGCTCAACAACCATGACAACGAAACATTGCATTGCCGCAACCATCTGCGCGGCGTCACTCCATTTGTCTTGTTGTTGAATCGATATGGGAAGATTCGGATGAAATCATGGAACACACGATCTTTCAAAATTTTGGTGTGCAGTGCAGATACACCATTAACACTAAAGCTACCAACGATTGCGAGATGACTCATCCGAACATTCTGCACGGGACCGTCGGAGATCAGCGACACGCGGGACGGCAAGTCTGGTTCATCTCTAAAATGAAGCCGGACTTCTTCGAGGAAGCGCCTGTTTATTTCATAGATGATCTGCATGTGGCGAGGAAGCAACCGTGTCATCAAATCAACCGGCCATGTTTCCAACGCTTCCGGCAAAATAGTGTGGTTGGTATATGCGAAAAGTTTTTGACAAATGAACCATGCCTCTTCCCAGCCTAACAATTCTTCGTCCAGCAGAACGCGCATCAATTCAGGAATGGCTATGGAAGGATGAGTTTCATTAAGATGAACGACATTTTTTTCCGGTAACTGATCCCACGGCTTACCAAGTTTTTTAAAACGACGGATAAGATCGCGGATAGTTGCCGCCACAAAGAAATACTGTTGTTTCAGACGCAGTGTCTTGCCTTCGGGTGCATCATCACTAGGATACAGCACCATCGAAATATTTTCGTCTTTAATCTTTTCCTGCACCGAGCCAATATAATCACCAGCATTGAAACAGCTTAGCACAAACTCTTTGTACGGACGGGCTTCCCACAGACGGATGCAGTTAACGTGTCCATTTCGATACCCCGGCACATACAAATCATTTGCCATCGCCATGACAATATCACCACCGCGCCAATCGTGCCGGAGAACACCTTCATCATCCAACCACTCATGCACTTCACCATAGAAACGGATGGGATATAGACCATGAGGGCGCGGAATGAGCCAGTGGCTACCTTCATGCAGCCAGTTGTCCGGCAACTCCACTTGATGCCCGTTGCGTATTTCCTGCTTAAACAAACCGTATGAATACAATATACCGTATCCATATGCAGGTAGTCCTAACGTTGCCATTGAATCCATATAGCATGAAGCGAGCCTGCCTAGACCACCATTACCCAGCCCCGGCTCACATTCGACATCGACAACCTGATCGAGCGAGAAACCTTGCTCACGTAAAAAATCGTGCGCTTCACTCTCTAAGCCTAAAGCAAGTAAGTTTTCCCGTAAAAATTTACCGGGGAGAAACTCAAGCGAGAGATAGTACAGCCGCTTGTCATCATTCTCATAATACTGCCGTTGTGCCACTGCCCACTTTTCCAGCATACGGTCTCGTACTGCCAGCACAAGCCCCCAATAACACTTGCGTTTATCTGGATTCGTATTATCGCGCCCTAGTGAATACAATATATGCCATAATGCATCTTCACCCAGCGAAGAGTTACGAGCCTGCGGTGCTTCTGCTTCATTCAACGGTTTATCGAGCAAGTGCAAATAATCTTTGACTTCTTTAGGCATGAGACCCCCGTTATATCAGGAAAACTTTTGATATCATTCGTGTGCAGCACAAAGGTGCCAACGTTTAATAATACGAAGATGCTCACACCGCAGACATGATAAGGTAGGTATTGGCGCACGCTCTGAGCGCGATCATTTTTCATTTGCGGGTAGGAAATGTTTCTTATACTACCTTGAACACCAAAAAGAGATTTTGCTTACGCTTCAATGCTTCTTCTCATGAAAACACGTCACTGCCCTGTGCGTTTTTCCTCATTACACCAACTGACTCAGAAAAAGTGCTTAAGCAGAATTTACATACAAATTTATGCCGCGATAACCATAAAGGATTTCCATGACCACGCCCGAAACAAATTCCAATCCCCTTGAAGAAAGCAGCCCTGCCAACGAACATACTTTTGACCAATTTTCCTTCGATCAGCGAATCTGTTCCGGTCTCAACGCATGCAAATTCACTACCCCAACTCCAGTACAGCAGGCAGTCATTCCTGTTTTATTAGACAGACAGGATACCATTGCTCTTGCTAACACCGGCACAGGGAAAACCGCAGCCTTCATTCTTCCTTTGCTCCAATATTTAGCTACAAACGATGCCTTAAAACGTGGTCCTGTTCGCGCTCTCATTCTTGCTCCGACTCGTGAACTCGCACTGCAAATTCAAAAAACTTGCATTACGCTCGGACAGCAAACAGGCTACCGTTGTGGAGCAATTTACGGTGGAGCAGGAGCAGCCCCGCAGAAAAAAGCCGCCAAAGCATCTACTATTATTGTAGCGACACCGGGGCGACTGCTCGATTTTATGGATCAAAAAGAAATTCGGCTCGGCGGAGTGGATACCCTCATCATCGATGAAGCAGACCGCATGTTCGATCTCGGATTTTTGCCGGACATTCAGAAAATATTAGACCGCGTTCCATCCAAACGAACCACAGCATTCTTTTCTGCAACAATGCCGAAACCGATTGAACAGCTTGCGTGCACCTATACCAAAGACCCTAAAGTGATTGATGTACGGACAGAAGAAGCAAAGCCCGACATCGCACATGAAATTTTTACTGTTCCGCCGCACCTTAAAAAGAAGCTGCTTCTGGCACTTATGCCACTGCTGATGAACGATTCCGACGACCTTGTTCATAAGCAAAAACGTGCAGAACATAGCCCGCACTCTGACCAAGACGGCGGTATCATCATCTTTGCCAACACCAAAGAAACTTGCCGCGAACTTGAAAGAATGCTTGCCGGAAAATTTGGCGAAGTAGCCGCGCTGCATAGTGATCTATCGCAGTCCAAACGAAATAAGATGCTTGAAAAAATGCAAACAGGAGAAGCACGAATACTCGTTGCAACCGACCTCGTTGCACGCGGCATCGACCTCGATCACATCACCCACATTATCCAGTTCGACGCTCCGGACAGCCCACACAAATACATTCACCGTGTCGGTCGAACAGCGCGCGCATACCGCAAAGGTACAGCTATCACCCTCATCGGTGAAAAAAATCTTATGGATATGCTGCAAATGGAGCAGGAAATCGGTAAATCATTCGCGCTGCGTAAGTTGGGTAACTTCAATTACAATGAGCAGTCAGGAAATAATAAGAGTGATTCCCGTGGAGATTTCCGTCGCAAACCGAATACGAAACGCAAACCGCAAGGCAAAAAGCCTCAAGGCAAGAAAACAGGCGGTGCGCGTAATAATACAAAGCAACGCCGTAAACGGTAAGTAATCAAAAGAGATAGAGTGCTAAAAAAGTAGGCAGCTAAACTCCGCACGCCTACGCAATGTTTTCGCAAAAAAAGGGTTGTCCTACTCATAGCAGGGCAACCCTTTATATATTTCTGAAGCTCAATAGTTTTGCAAAAAAGCGACGATTAGCCTCGTAAGAAAAGTCCTTCTGCAAAATGTTCGCTTTCACAGCGGATAAATCCGAACATTCCCGGATGTACAACATCTACAGCTTCGCCACGGTGGTTTTCCAATTGGAACGCACCCACAGGCAATACAGGACGTTTCAGCCCCGGAACCATAACCTGCACAGGTCTGTCAGCTCTGAAAGGTGAACGGACAGCAATCTGCCACTTTGTTTCATCTTCTTTTTGCACGAGCTTTGCTACAATAGGAGTGCAATCTTTTTTCGGGAGCGGCGGCACAGATTTGCGATGTCCTTTAGGAAGGAAGAAGCCTGTGCTTAAATTTCTTGATGCAGTGTTTTGCAGCTCACGAATATACTCATCATAGCGGAAGCGCTTGGCAGCAACGTCATCAATTGCAGTTCGGTATACATCTACAACATGTGCGACGTAGCTAGGGGTTTTCATGCGCCCTTCAATTTTAAGGGAAGCTACATTGTTCTGATAGAACCAACGCATGTATTTTACCAGACACAAATCTTCCGGTGCCCAGAACGCACTATGTGGACCTTCGTGAGTTACATCCCAAGTAGGACCTTCGCGCATGCCCTCTTCAACAGTCAAACGCATATCCTGAACTTCCAAGCCCTTGTATTCAAAGCGGCATGGATGTGTGCATTCACCAAGGTTTGCAGGACGCTGGCTCATCCATGAAGAAAGCAGACAACGACCGGAAAGCGCAAGGCACATTGCACCATGAACAAACACTTCAAATTCCATAGCAGGGTATGCTTTGGTCAAATTGCTGATGGCGTGTGCGCCCAGTTCACGCGCAACGTTGACGCGCTCAATACCGAGGTCATGCCAAAAACCAACAGCTTCACTATTCGAGGTGTTCGCTTGCGTGCTCAAATGAATTGCTTTGTTCGGTGCAATACGACGTGCCATCCGCAACACACCGGGATCAGCGATAATCAATCCATCCACGCTTGATTCGGCAAGGCGTTCAAGAGATTCTTCAACACCAGCGAGGTGCTTCTCATGTGGTAAAATATTCAAGGTGTAGTAAATAGAAGCGTCTTTCGCATGTGCTTTTGCACAGGCAACTTCCAATTCTTCCCAGTCAAACCCGCCGGAGCTTGCGCGCAGGCTGTGTTTTTTTCCACCAAGATAACAAGCATCCGCACCATACAGCAGTGCAGAATCAAGTCTGTCCATATCTCCTGCCGGACAAAGCAGTTCAGGCAATTTTTTACTCATAATATTATTAAACAGGAAGCCCCTGCTTGCGGCGTAGTTCTTTTAATTTATCAAGCACCATGTGCGGTACAAATAATCCACCCTTACCACGACCCAACGCAATATTAGGTTTCACCGCGCCGTGATAGTCCGAACCGCCAGTGAGTGCAAGCCCATGCACTGCGGCAAGTTCAACAACCAGTCGTGTAGAGGCAGCATTATGTTCGCTGTGGTACGCTTCAAGAGCATCCAGCCCGTGGGGCTTTAATGTCTCAATCATATCATGAAGATACTCTGTCGAGCGACCATGAATGCACATATGTGCCCATGAAACGGTAGCGCCTTCTTCTTTAAGCAACTTAACCCCTTCAACAGGGCTGAGTACTTTTTTAGGGGCATATGCTTTACCGCCATCACACAACATTTCTGCAAAAACTTTTTTCACGGACTTAAAATATTTTTTCTGCACCAAAACCTGTGCAATATGCGGACGTCCTACAGAGCCTTCACCTGCGGCTTCAAGAACTTCTTCGTAGGTAATATCCATGCCGAGCGCCTGCAACTTTTCAACAATAATTTTGTTACGCTCTGCTCTGTAGTCGCGCAGTTCGCCCATTACCTTTTGCAGCTTCTCAGCTTTAGGATCAAGCCAGAGACCGAGGAGATGAATTTCGCCGAAGTCTGTTTTTACTCCAAGCTCACAACCGGAAATAACATCTACACCCAGTTCCTTCCCTGTCTCCATGGCTTCTTCAACACCGGCAACGGTATCGTGGTCTGTCAACGCCAGCGTAGTGATATTGCGTTTTTTTGCCAGTCGAACCAGCTCTTCGGGAGAATCGCTCCCGTCAGATGCGGTCGAATGCGTATGTAAATCTATATATGTCCGAGCCATAATTCCTTCCATTCATAGAACTATGTAACAATGTGTATATTTTCTTTCACCTTCACAATTACGCCCGTGATTTACAGCTTGTCAAATGACGAGTTTATTACACTGCGTACTTATGCAATTTAACTGAACAACTATTTTTCTTTTTTTCAAATTATACTACGCCGCTTCCGGTTGCTGTACATACACTAACTGCGTATACTGGTAATATGCACACAACGGGTGTGAAACTGCTGACAATATTTTCCCTGCCAGATCACCGCAATTCAACTAAGAATGAACGACATACAATCTGCTCATTCAACTTTTGGAGTAATTGCGATAATTTTTTGCATACGCTACCTGCAAAACCTCCAAGTCCGGCAAATTGTCACCAGTCAATATATAGTTATTTTAAGGAGTCCTCCCTGTGACTGTACAAGCTGATTTACTCAAGATTCTTGCATGTCCGAAATGTAAGAGTTCCCTCAAACTCACTGATGATAAAGACGGACTTTCCTGCGCTAAATGCAGCGTTGTGTACCCAATCCGTGAAGATATCCCTGTAATGCTGGTTGAAGAAGCTGTTGCTCTCGAAGACTGGAATAACGGCGTTCGAGAAACCAAATAGTTTTACACCCTGCCCCGCTCTGATGTTGCATATGTGCACCTGCAAATCGTAACGGATATCTTTTTCTGTTTATGATACATAGTAAAAGGAGAGCCGGATTATGGTTATAAATTATGGATCGTTTTACGACTTCCCCCATTTGTTCGACAAATTGATGAATGATCTGCACAACCCGCAGCCTACATCTGCCAGACGCGCCACGTTTCCTCCGCTGTATATCAGTGAAGACGATACTAACGTGTTTGTGCGAGCGTTACTGCCCGGTGCTGCAATGGAAGAAGTAGAGTTAATTATTGAAGACAATACGTTGGTTCTTAAGGGTGAATTAAAACCCGTTCAGGGAAAATATCACCAGCAGGAACGCCCAACAGGATCGTTTCAGCGACTAATAAAAATCAACGTACCTATTCATAAAGATGCCATAACAGCCACCATGAAATCCGGCATGCTGTTTGTTCAGCTTCCTAAGTCAACGGCTATGCAGCCACGCACAATCCATATTCAACCAAGGTAATGGCTATGCAGCAAATACCTAACAGAATGGGAAAACGACCACGAGTTCAACCGCACACGGATTTTGTAGAGCGAGAAGACGGTTTTTATCTGTATCTCGACATGCCGGGAGTGGAAAAAGAAAAACTGACGCTGGATATTGAAGACGACAAGCTCTCACTTCAAGCAAAGTCAGATTTTGGACTTTCTTCCGGTGAACGTGTGCACTCGATGGAATTTGGCGAAGTGGAATATTATGCCCAATTTGAAGTAAGCGAACTTGTTGATAAGCAAAAAGTAAGCGCTAAATTCGAAAACGGTGTATTGACGATTTATCTTCCCAAACGGAAAGAAGCGCCACCAAAGCGTATTAAAATCGAAGTTTTATAATTTTTTAAAGACACACACACTTAATGAAAATTTTATTTATTTCAGATTTGCACGGCTCCTACAGCCGTGCAAAAACTGTTTTGGACAAAGCAGAAAAAATTAATCCTGACGGTATCGTACTGCTTGGAGACCTGCTGTACCACGGTCCACGCAATCCTCTTCCAGAAGGGCACGACCCCAAAGCCACAGTAACCCTGCTCAACAGCTACAAAGAAAAAATTATCGCGGTTCGCGGTAACTGCGATGCTGAAGTAGATCAGATGGTTTTGGAGTTTCCTATAATGTCTGATTTCTCATGGCTGGTTGCTGATGGGCACCGTATCTTTTTGACCCACGGTCATTTATGGAATCCTGAAAACATGCCTCCGCTTTGCGCTGGAGACACATTTGTGTACGGACACGTTCATCGTCCCAAAGCCTACACGAATGAAAACGGCATCAACATTTGGAACCCCGGTTCCTGTTCGCTGCCAAAGCAGAGCGACCGCCCTACATTCGCAACATTCGAAGATAACACATTCCGCGTTTTTGAATTCGACGACACCTGTATTCTTGAACAGAAATTGTAGGGACGCCTATGCACGCTGCTGAATTATTATCTGCGCCCATCACACTACGCGGAAAGACTATTCAAAACCGTTTGTGCCTTGCGCCAATGGCGGGTCTGGGGCACATAGCCTACCGCGCCATTGCTGCTCATTACGGAGGGTACGGACTACTCTTCACCGGTATGTGCAGTGCTCGTGCTGTGCCAACAGAAAACCGGCATAAATCCCCAGTATTTAACTGGCAAGATGAGGAATTACCGTCACTAGTCTGTCAGCTTTTTGGTGCTGCACCGGACGACATGGTCATTGCAGCAAAACGCGTTCAAGAAGAAAACTTCTTTGGTGTCGACATCAACATGGGCTGCTCTGTGTCTCCCATTGTGGACAGACAATGCGGTGCAGACCTTATGCGCGATGTTGATAGAGCCTGCGAAATGGTCGAAAAAGTGCGTAATGCAGTTGATATTCCATTGTTCGTCAAATTCAGAACAGGATGGCAAAACGAACCGGAACCAGCTATTGCCTTTGCTAAAATGCTTGAGCAGGCAGGTGCAGACGCGTTGACATTTCACCCTAGAGTTGCGCCAGACAGAAGAACCAAGCGTCCACGCATTGACGATATCAAGCTCGTCAAAGACGCTGTTTCTATTCCGGTCTTCGGCAACGGGGATGTATGGGATGCTGCTTCTGCATACGCAATGGTCGACCGTACCAACTGTGACGGACTCGCCATAGGGCGTGCCGCAATCTCAAAGCCGTGGATGTTTGCCGAACTGACTCAGGGTTTCGAGCCGACACCGGAAACATACAAAGAGACACTCTTCATGTTTCTGGATCAAATTGAAAAATGGTACGACCCAAGCAGAGCAATCAAGCTGTACAAAAAGTACTGCATGTACTTCGCGGCTAACTTCTCATTTGGTAACAAGTTATTTGGACAGCTTATTGCCGGAGACTCTATGGAAAAAATGCGCGAAAACGCAGAGCGCTGTTTCAGCGACCGAATTCCGCAAATATCCAAGAGCCTCAACGCTCTCATGATGAACAGATAGCAGTGATGCCTCCGGCGGCTGGGCTGAAAACTTTGAAAAGTTTTCCCCCAGACCCCCTTCAAAACTTTTTACTTGCGAGTTCTTTCGTTTTTTAATTTCGTACACGGCTTGAACATAAGTAAAGATATAACAAAGGGTGGAGTTAAATAACTCCACCCTTTCTTTATTGCTAAAAAAACATTCACCTAATCGGGGTTAAGGGGACACGTCCCCTTGCGGGGGTGCAGGGGGCAGCGCCCACCTGTTCGCCGAAGGCAACAAAAAATATTACCGAATCGCTTCCTAGTATTCTTACTGATGCCTCCGGCGGCTGGGCTGAAACTTTTGCAAAGTTTCCCCCAGACCCCC
>NZ_JAOARI010000023.1 GCF_025210605.1 Halodesulfovibrio sp.
TGTCGTTGCCATCGCCACCTTGAATAGTGTCGTTGCCATCGCCTGCTGTTATTGTGTCTTCGCCATCTCCACCATACACTTTGTTATGGCCGGTTCCTGCGTTAATGGTGTCGTTTCCTTTACCTCCAAACAAGGTATCAGTATACCTTGAACCATTGAGTTCATCGTCTCCATCTTCACCGTATGCAACCAACTGTCCTTTAGCAGAGATTGTGTCACCACCAGTACCACCATATACAGTAGTTTTGCCGTCTCCAGTTTTGATGACATCATTGCCGCCAAGGGCATGGATAGTGAGAGGTTTTTTAATGTCTGATACATCAAAGGTGTCAGCACCTTCGGTAAGATGGTTCAAGTTAAATTGAATATCAGATACAGCAAGAGTTGTTTTGTCGTTAAAACGCAGATAGTTTAATGTGTGTTGTGGAAGTGACATTACGTTTTTGAAACGTATTGAATCACCAGTGTTATTTTTGAAGGTAATGAGTAAATCATTTCCGTCGGCGGTGAAGATAAGATCGTTAGCTACAATACCGTCTCCAAAAACAAGCTCGTCGTTATATGATTGTGCGTTTTGATAGATTGTGTCGTGCCCATCGCCAACATTAAATATGTATTTGTCGCCACCATTTTCACTGTAGATAGTGTCATTTCCACGTCCGCCAGCTACAGTGTCACGACCAGCCCCTATAGTGATGATGTCGTCGCCATCACCAGCAGTGATGGTATCATTCTCATCACCAGCAGTGATGGTGTCGTTAGCATTTGTTCCATCTATGTACTTGTAATGGCTATTTGACGAATAATATTCGAGTCTAAGATTATTATTGGAGATATTTTTAATACGAAGTGAGTCAGAAGAACTATTTCTAAACGTAATGATTTTATCTGTACCATCTTGAGCAATGATTACATCATCGCTTGTAATTCCTTTGCCAAATCTTATTACGTCATTGCGGAAGAAAGTGTTAATGTTTTCGTCAACGTTGTCATAAATTGTATCGTGTCCATCTCCAATGTTGAAGAGATAGATGTCAGTATTGCTTCCACCATAGATTACATCATCTCCTTGCCCACCAGTTATGGTGTTGTTGCCGTCTCCAGCTTTGATGATGTCTTTTCCGTCGCCGCCGTCGATAGTGTCATTGCTGCTGCCAGTGGTGATATTGTCGTCGCCTTCTTCACCATACATTTTATTGTTGCCGCAAGTAGCAGTAATGATGTCATTGCCTGTTCCACCATAAACAGTATTGCTTCCGCCTCCGGCATTGATGGTATCGTTTCCTTCGCCACCACTAATATAATCGCTGTAGTTTGCAGCATTGATAGTGTCATCGCCGTCTTCGCCATAAGCAACAATCTCACCGTAAGAACTAGTAATGGTGTCATCGCCTTTTCCGCCAAAGACTGTAGTCTTTCCTTTACCAGTTGTGATGGAGTCGTTGCCGTCTAAAGCTTTAACAGTAACCGGCATGACAAAATCTGACATGTCGATTGAATTAGTTTCTTCAGTAAGATTACCCAAATTAAATTGAATTGAAGATGTGGCGATTCCAGAACCATCTGCAAATTCGAGATAATCAATTCCACTATATCTCTGTGTCATTACGTTTTTGACTCGAATTGAATCACTAGAGCTATTTTTAAACGTAATAAGCCAGTCGTTTCCATCTACTGTGAAAATAAGGTCTTCTTTAGAGATCTCGTCACCAAAGATAATTTTATCACTAGTATATCCAGATGCAGTACTTCCTGCAATATTATCATATATAGTGTCGTGTCCGTCTCCAATGTTAAAGATGTAGGTGTCAGCATTACTTCCGCCATAAATTACATCATCGCCTTGTCCACCTGTTATAGTGTTGTTGCCATCTCCAGCTTTAATCGTGTCTTTTCCGGCACCGCCGTAAATCGTGTCAGCGTTGCTGCCTGTAGTGATACTGTCGTCACCTTTATCACCATAAATTTTGTTATCACCATACGTGGCAGTGATGGTATCATTACCTGCTCCACCATAATCGGTATCGTTTCCGCCTCCGGCATTGATGGTATCGTTTCCTTCGCCACCACTGATATAATCGCTGTAGTTTTCAGCATTGATAGTATCATCGCCGTCTTCGCCATAAGCAATAATCTCGCCGTAAGAACTAGCAATGGTGTCATTGCCACTTCCGCCGAAGACAGTTGTCTTTCCTTTACCAGTTGTGATGGAGTCGTTGCCACCTAATGCGTTAACAGTTGTTGGCTTGACGAAATTCGACATGTCGACAACATCAGTTTCTTCAGTAAGGCTACTTAAATTAAATTGAATTGAAGACGTGGAGAATCTAGAGCCGTCTGCAAATTTGAGATAATCAATTCCAGTATAGCTCTGTGTCATTACGTTTTTGACTCGAATTGAATCACTAGAGCTATTTTTAAACGTAATAAGCCAGTCGTTTCCATCTACTGTGAAAACAAGGTCATCCTTAGAGATTCCGTTGCCAAAGGTAATTTCATCACTAGCGTATCCTGACGCAGACACATTTTGATCATTGTCATAAATGGTATCGTGCCCATCTCCAATGTTGAAGGTGTAGGTGTCAGCATCACTTCCTCCATAGATGGTATCATCTCCTTGTCCACCTGTTATAGTGTTGTTGCCACTTCCAGCTTTAATAATATCGTTTCCGGCACCACCGTCTATGGTGTCAGCGTTGCTGCCTGTAGTGATATTGTCGTCACCTTTATCACCATAAATTTTGTTGTCACCATACGTGGCAGTAATGGTGTCATTACCTGCTCCACCATAAACGGTATCGTTTCCGCCTCCGGCATTGATGGTATCGTTTCCTTCGCCACCATTGATATAATCGTTGTAGTTTTTAGCGTTGATAGTGTCGTCACCATCTTCGCCATAAGCAATAATTTCACCGTAAGAACTGGTGATGGTGTCATTGCCACTTCCACCGAAGATTGTTGTCTTTCCTTTGCCTGTGGTGATGGAGTCGTTGCCGCCCAATGCATTAACGGTTGTCGGCATGACAAAATCAGACATGTCGATCGTATCAGTTTCTTCAGTAAGGTTGTTCAAATTAAATCGAATTGAAGATGTGGCGACTTCAGAACCGTCTGCAAATTTGAGATAATCAATTCCACTATAGTGCTGGGGCATTACGTTCTTAATTCGAATTGAATCATTTGAGTTGTTTTTGAACGTAATGAGCCAGTCGTTTCCATCTACAGCGAAAACAAGGTCATCCTTAAAAATACCTTCACCAAAGATAATTTCATCGCTAGAGTATCCTGACGCAGGCTTGTTTTGGGTATTGTCATAAATCGTGTCGTGTCCGTCTCCAATGTTGAAGATGTAGGTGTCAGCATTACTTCCGCCATAGATGACATCATCTCCTTTTCCACCTGTTATGGTGTTGTTGCCATCTCCAGCTTTGATCGTGTCTTTTCCGTCACCGCCGTAGATAGTGTCAGCGTTGTTGCCTGTAGTGATATTGTCGTCACCTTTATCACCATAAATTTTGTTGTCACCATACGTGGCAGTAATGGTGTCATTACCTGTTCCACCATAAACGGTATCGCTTCCGCCGCCTGCATTGATGATATCGTTTCCTTCGCCACCATTGATGTAATCGTTGCGATCTTCCGCAGTAATAGTATCGTCACCATCTTCACCATAAGCAATAATCTCGCCGTAAGAACTGGTGATGGTGTCATTGCCACTTCCACCGAATACAGTGGTTCTGTGTCTACCTGTTATAATGGAATCGTTACCGCCGAGTGCGTTAACGGTTGCGGGCGCGACAGAATCAGACATGTCAAGCGTATCAGTTTCTTCAGTAAGGCTACTTACGTTAAATTGAATTGAATACGGGTTGATTCTTGAGCCGTCTGTAAATTTGAGAGAATCAATTCCACTATAGTACTGGGTCATTACGTTCTTAATTCGAATTGAATCATTTGAGCTATTTTTAAACGTAATGAGCCAGTCGTTTCCATCTACTGTGAAAACAAGGTCATCCTTAGAAATACCTTCACCAAAGATAATTTCATCGCTAGAGTATCCTGACGCAGACTTGTTTTGGGCATTGTCGTAAATCGTGTCGTGCCCGTCTCCAATGTTGAAGATGTATGTGTCAGCATTGCTTCCGCCATAGATGACATCATCTCCTTTTCCACCTGTTATGGTGTTGTTGCCATCTCCAGCTTTGATCGTGTCGTTTCCGTCGCCACCATCTAAGGTGTCAGCACCGCTACCAGCAGTGATATTGTCGTCACCTTTATCACCATAAATTTTGTTGTCACCATACGTGGCAGTAATGGTGTCATTACCTGCTCCGCCATAAACTGTATCGTTTCCGCCGCCTGCGTTGATAGTATCGTTTCCATCGCCACCACTGATGGAATCTGCGTATCTATTACCAGTAATAGTGTCGTCACCATCTTCACCATAGGCAATAAGCTCGCCGTAAGAACTGGTGATGGTATCACTGCCGCTTCCGCCAAAGACTGTTGTCTTTTCTTTGCCTGTTGTGATGGAGTCGTTACCACCCAGCGCATTAACGGTTGTCGGCATGACAAAATCAGACATGTCGATCGTATCAGTTTCTTCAGTAAGGTTATGCAAATTAAATTGAATTGAAGATGTGGAGAACCTAGAGCCGTCTGCAAATTTGAGATAATCAATTCCACTATAGTACTGGGTCATTACGTTCTTAATTCGAATTGAATCATTTGAGCTGTTTTTGAACGTAATGACCCAGTCGTTTCCATCTACTGTGAAAACAAGGTCTTCTTTAGAGATACCGCCACCAAAGATAATTTCATCGCTAGAGTATCCTGACGCAGACTTGTTTTGGGCATTGTCATAAATCGTGTCGTGTCCGTCTCCAATGTTGAATATGTAGGTGTCAGTATTACTTCCGCCATAGATGACGTCATCTCCTTGTCCACCTGTTATGGTGTTACTTCCATCTCCAGCTTTAATGGTATCGTTTCCGGCACCGCCGTCTATGGTGTCAGCATCGCCACCAGCAGTGATGTTGTCGTTACCTTCTTCACCATAGATTTTATTACTACCACTCGCGGTAGTAATGGTGTCGGAACCAGTTCCGCCATAGACTGTGTTGTTTCCGTTTCCTGTAATGATAGTATCATTCCCAGTGCCGCCACTGATGTAATCAGAGTACATGCCAGTGATTGTGTCGTCACCATCTTCGCCATAAATTGTGTTGTTGCCATAAGTAGCAGTGATGACGTCATTGCCATTTCCACCAAAAACGGTTGTTCTGTTTTTAGGGGTTGTAATGGAGTCATCACCTTCCGAAGCATTAATCGTTGCAGGCTTGACAAAATCAGACATATCAATTGTATCAGCCTCTTCAGTATGGCTGTTTGAGCTAAACTCAATTGAAGAGGTGCTGACTCTAGAGTTATCTATGAATTTAAGATAATCAATTCCAGAATAGTTTTGGGTCATTACGTTTTTAATTCGGATTGAATCATCTGAGTTATTTTTGAATGTAATGAGCCAATCATCACCATCTATTGTGAAGACAAGGTCTTCTTTAGAAATTCCGGCACCGAAGATGATTTCGTCACTAGAATATCCTGATGCAGATACATTTTTAGTGTTTTCGTAAATGGTGTCGTGCCCGTCTCCAATGTTGAAAGTGTATGTGTCTGTATTACTTCCACCATAGATGACGTCATCCCCTTTTCCACCAGTAATGGTGTTACTGCCATCTCCAGCTTTAATGATGTCGTTTCCGTCACCACCGTCTATAGTATCAGCACCGCCACCAGCAGTGATATCATCGTTACCTGTTCCTCCATAAATATTATTATCCCTATACGTGGCAGTAATGGTGTCATTCCCTTTTCCGCCATAAACAATATCGTATCCGTCTCCTGTATTAATAGTGTCATTTCCATTGCCACCATTAATAAAGTCATTGTAACGTCCACCAGTAATGATGTCTTCGCCATCTTCACCGTGGGCTATAAGCATGCTGCTGTTAGTTCCATCTATAGTGTCATTGCCGCCTCCTCCGAAGACGACTCCAGTACCTGTTTCTATAATAATTTCGTCGTCACCAGACGTGCCGCGTTTTATGGTACTCATAAAATCTCCATTTAAAATTACATAATACTCTATAGCAATTCTTTGTTGCTGAATTGATAGAAGTTCAAACTATTTTATTGCAGAGCGATAAAGTAAACTTTCGATGCAATAAACACTGTTTATGAATTTTTTCAAATAGCATTCAAAATAAAAAAATGAAAGTTCGATACGGAAATGGAGTATTGGATGAATTATTTTATATTTTAGAAGATAGATGTAGTTAAAAAGTGTTTATGAAATATAGAATGCAAAAAATAAAATGATAAAAATAGTAAGTAACTACTTAGAAAACTCTAGATATTAATTTATTGTGTTTCTCTCCTTTTATGTGTCTATCTGTCAGTGAGTAAATACTGATAAGTGGTGGGGTTGATATAGATGAATTTGTTAAATCTAATGCGATGCTTCGCTTTTGCGTGGAGATATAGAATGCTGTATGTGTAACCTTTTTATGAATAATAATTCATAGGTGTTTTAGTTCTTGTTCTATCGGTGGGCTTTGAGAGAGCAGACTGGTGATTAATGCAAAAAACAGTGATGAAGAGGGGGAGTGAGAATAACTATGAAATTTTTGGGGTGAAGGAATTAGATTTTACAATGATGAAAATAAATAAACGAGTATGGCTGCGGTTGAATATAGCAGAAATTCGCTGTTAAAAAGGATAGAAAATGCAAATTTAATAGTGAAGAAGGATGAAATGCGCAAAGCAGATTGCAAGGCTGGCTACGTTGTTTGTCGTAAAATTTGATTGTGCGCTGCTACGTTGTGGGTGCTATATTCTGACTGTTTGGTTATTTTAAGCCAAATGTGCTTTTCCACAATTCAAGGGTTGCATAAACTGGATAACTGATTACATAGTGCTAGTGTTCATCTCTTAATGATAATCAGTTACTAATAGTATAAAGCCTTTATGAGACAGCAAATGACCAAAGATAATGTGATCCATATTGAAGGTGCCCGCCAACATAACTTGAAAGATCTTACTCTCGATATTCCGAGAGACGAACTTGTAGTTGTGTGCGGTCCATCCGGTTCCGGTAAATCCACACTTGCGTTCGACCTTGTGTATGCAGAAGGACAACGCCGCTATGTGGAATCACTTTCCGCATACGCACGTCAATTTTTGCCACAAATGGATAAGCCGGATGTGGACAAAATTGAGGGGCTTTCTCCTGCTATTTCTTTGGAGCAAACAGCGTCTACCCGAAATCCGCGCTCTACAGTGGGAACGGTAACTGAAATATATGACTTTTTACGTGTCTTTTATGCTCGCCTTGGGACAATGTACTGTCCGAAATGCAACAAACCTATTGCGGCGCGCGCTGCTGATGAAATTATTAACGAAATTTTAGAGCTTGAAGCCGGTACTAAATTTATAGTGCTGGCTCCACTTGTTGAGCATCAAAAAGGTACTCATGCCGACAGATTCAAAAAGATGAAGGCGCAGGGCTTTGTGCGTGTACGCATTAATGGGCAAATGCATACCATTGATGATGCACCTGAGCTTGAAAAGAATAAAAAGCATACAATTGATCTTGTTATTGATCGTCTTGTCATTAAAGAAGGACTGCGGGGGCGCTTGGCGGATTCCGTTGAGCTCGCACTCAAGTATGGTGAAGGGCGGTTGATTGTTTCTGTTGTAGGGGGTGAAGATAAAATCCTTTCGACAGAATCCGTCTGTCCGACCTGTAAAATCAGTTTGCCGCGTCTTTCACCTCAGCTTTTTTCATTTAACAGCCCGCAGGGAGCATGTTCCCGCTGTTCCGGTATTGGTTCCGTAGATTATTTTGAACCAAACTTACTTGCACCAAACAAAGGGCTTTCGCTTAAATCCGGCGGTTTGCTTCCATGGAAAAATCCAAAAGTAATGGAACGCTATGCGGATGACTTGAAAGCGTTGGGCAAGAAAAACGGTTTTGCGCTGGACACTCCTTTTTCAGAATTTTCCCCAAAAGCATGGAAAGCTCTTTTCCAAGGACAAGGCGATTGGCCGGGGGTAGTGGCATTGCTCGATCGCGGTATGCAGTTTGGTCATGCTTGGCGTGATGAACTCTCCCGTTACAGGCAAAGCCGCCCATGTCCTGTGTGTGACGGTGCGCGATTAAAAAAAGAATCGTTGTCTGTCCGAGTTGGCGAACATTCAATCCACGGATTTTGTTCCCTTTCTATTTGGCGTGCTCTCGAATGGTTGCAGCAGCAGAGCTTTTCTGAGTCACAAATGGTGGTTGCAGAGCCGTTGTTGAAAGAACTGACACATCGTCTCGGCTTTATGGTGAATGTCGGGCTGGATTATATTTCCCTCAGCAGGAATATGTCGACGTTGTCAGGCGGCGAAGCGCAACGCATCCGTCTTGCTTCTCAGCTCGGCTCCGGTCTTGTCGGGGTAACGTATGTTTTGGATGAGCCATCCATCGGTTTGCATCCAAAAGATAATGTCCGTCTTATTAATACACTTCGTAGCTTGCAAAAGCGCGGTAATACCGTGCTGGTTGTTGAGCATGATGAAGCTACCATGCGTGAAGCGGATACTCTAATCGAGCTTGGACCCGGTTCTGGCATGTTGGGCGGCGAGATTATGTTTAATGGTTCTGTGGACTCTATGCTTAATGGAGCAGATACACTTACTGCAAAATACCTGCGTGGCGAGATGGTTATTGACGTTCCAGAAGAGAGAAGAGTGGCGGAACGTGATTTGATCTTGCAAGGTGTTACTACAAATAACTTGCAGAATTTAAATGTGAAGTTTCCGCTTGGAACATTAACTTGCGTTACTGGACCTTCCGGTTCTGGTAAAAGCTCGTTGGTTGTAGATTCTTTGTACAAGCATATTGCGCTGTCAAAATCTATCAAGGTTGACAACCCCGGTCAGATAAAGGGCATCGCGGGCTTGGAAGAAGTTGAGCGCATTGTTTCCATCGACCAGACTCCAATTGGACGTACTCCTCGCTCCAACCCTGCGACATACACCAAAATATTCGATGAAATTCGAAATATATTTGCAATGACACCGGATGCGAAAAAGCGTGGCTATAAACCGGGGCGCTTTAGTTTTAACGTACGTGGTGGTCGTTGTGAGGCGTGTAGCGGTGATGGGCAAATTCGTGTTGAAATGCACTTCCTTCCCGATGTGTATGTGACCTGTGATGTCTGCGGCGGCAAGCGTTACAGTCATGAAACTCTTGAAGTTCGATATAAAGATAAAAACATTGCCGATGTGCTGAACATGACAGTACGTCAGGCAAAAGCGTTTTTTGAAAACCATCCTACGCTTAAACGTCGCCTGTCCGTTCTTGAGGATGTAGGGCTTGAATATATCCGCCTTGGACAGCCTGCGACAACCCTTTCCGGTGGTGAAGCTCAGCGTATCAAGATCTCCCGTGAGCTTGGCAAGCGTAATCTTCCAGGGACATTATATATATTGGATGAGCCGACAACTGGATTGCATATGCACGAAGTGGGTAAACTTATCAGAGTATTGCAAAAACTTGTTGATAAGGGAGCAACTGTTGTTGTTATTGAACATAATACTGATGTTATCATGGCAGCTGACTACGTCATTGATCTTGGTCCCGGCGGCGGAGAAAATGGCGGACGCGTAGTATCTGCGGGTACTCCAGAGGAAATTATCAACGACACCAACTCTGTCACCGGTGCATATTTAGTTGCAGAGCAAGCAGTTAGGAAGAGTTCATAGTTGCTATTTTTATGCTGGGCAGGTATCAGTATAAGAACTAGAGTTATATTTTTATAATCTGATTTGTTATTTCTATCCGTAATGAGGAAAATATGGATCGAAGAAGTTTTCGAAATCAGTATGGATTTGAGGAGGTGTATAGCGCTTTATTTGTCGATTTTGACAATATATTTACGCGCTTGGAAGAGATAGAGCCCGCAGCCGCTCATGTGTTTGCAACCAATCCGCAGCGTTGGCTTAAGTGGTTGGAAACACATGCAGTACGTATGTTGTACGGTGATGGAGTTCGTCGTCGTATTTTAATGCGTTGCTGTTATCTTAACCCGCACTGTTACCATCAATACAGACCCTTTTTTATCCGTGCAGCATTTAACGTGATTGATTGTCCGCCTCTTACTAATCAAGGTAAGACAAGTGCAGATATTCATCTTGTTATGGATGCAATGGATACTCTGAGCCACAAAACACATTTTGACGAATTTATTATACTATCCGGTGATGCGGATTTTACACCGCTTCTGATTAGATTACAGGAGCATGCGCGTCGAACTTTAGTGCTTTCCGTGGGCTATGCATCGCCCGCTTACACAGCAGCAAGTTCATGGCGTATCCGTGAAGACTGGTTTGTGCAGCAGGCGCTCGATGAAAAAGGGTTTGACGACTATCCGGTATCAACTCAGTCTTCTGAAGAGGACGAGGAAGACGACAATGCAGACGTTTTGCTCCGTGGAGCAGATGTTGTAAAAAGTATGGTTCAGGATTCATCATCTCCAGTGCCGCTCGCACAGTTGTCGCATAATCTTCAAAAAGAACTGGACGCAGGGCATGATTGGTTCGGTTACGGAAGATTCCGCGAATTTTTAGAGGCGCTTGAGCTTGATGAATTGGAGATTTCCAATGTTGTTCCGGGATATGTGTATGATCCGGGACGGCATGATGAACCGGAAGAAACAAGTGTCAGGGCAGAATTTAAAACACAGCACCCAGAACTTTTTGAATTTGCACTTAGAGTGCATCGGTTGACAGATGTTCCTTTGCTGATGCCTGCACACTACAGTCAGCTACTGCAATTTATTGTTGATGAGGTAAATGAGAACGGCTTTTTCCTCACAAATACATCGCGCAACGTGCGTGACAAATGCGTAGAAGCTGGTGTGCCGGTTGGCAGGGCGCATGTTAACTTTGTTCTTGTTGGCATCTCACGTGGTGGCTATCCGTTGTCTGAGCAAGGCGACCATGTCCTTCTTCGTGAGGTTAAAAAAGCCTTTATGCGTAATGTAAGGGACTTATGCAATCGAACACAGTTCGATTTGCGTGCTGAAGAAATCAGATTAATGTTTGAATGGATGTCCTTCAACGTAGATGAAGAATAACTCTTAGGAAGAGCCGGAGATATTATCTCCGGCTTTTTTTGTATCAAAAATGGCTGTAAGCCATTTGCCCTACAGCCTATTGAATAACCACCATTGTTCGCTAATCTAAGTTAAGATGGGGCGAAATTTTGTTGGTACTAGTTTTTTGAATGTAAGACGTACGAAAGAATGCCTTATTTAGCGTGTTGGTATTCGCTTCCCCAGACATCTTTGAGGCGGGCATCTCTGCCGCAGCGATACCTGTAGAATTTATAGCGTACAGGATTTTTAGTGTAGTAGTCCTGATGATAGTCTTCCGCAGCCCAGAATTGATTTGCTTTGAGAATTTTGGTTGCGGCACTTTGTTTGAAACGCTGTTCTACTTCTTTTTTACTGGCAATCGCCAGTTTCTCCTGTGAAGGGTTTTCATAAAAAATTGCACTGCGATATGTTGAACCGACGTCACAGAACTGTCCCTTTGTGTCAAACGGGTCTATATTATGCCAAAAAACATCTAGCAGTGTTTTATATGTAACTTTTTCAGGGTCATATTCGACTTTTATCGCTTCAAAATGTCCAGTAGTGCCTGTGCCTACTTGTTCATAAGTAGGGTTTGCTGTGGTACCGCCTGTGTAACCTACAACGGTATCCAGTACACCGGGAACTTTGTCAAAAGCAGGCTGCATACACCAGAAGCAACCTCCTGCAAAAACAGCGGTAGCTTTGGTTTCAGCACTGGCTTGTGTAGAAAAACTTAGCATAGTGCCCACCAGTAATAGTGCTAAAATTACAGTTTTGCATCGAAACATGTATGTTCTCCTTTTAGATACACCTAAAAGTGTAGCACAGGGGAAAATGAACCGAAGGATAAAAAGAGTCTTACTGTGTATATTGAAGCTTCCAGAAATGTTCTATTTCACTTCGGCTAGTAACCAATAGTTTCATGTAATCAAGTTCAAGTTCTTGCATCTCTGTGTCACCTTTGCGTAACCATTCAGAAAGCCACGCAAACCGCAATGCGATAATTGCTGGGATGAGGTGGTGTATGTTTGCTGCGAACTCACTGTTTTTTGTAATGAGTGTTTTAATAAGTTCAGGCACAAGACCGTTGATTAGCCAGTTGGGGTGCTCCATACCGACGCACCCTATGCAATTTGCAGCATCATACAGAACTATTTTGTCTCCGGTAAACTCCCAGTCTATCACTCCTGCAATATTTGTATCCTGCCAGAGAATATTAAGCGGGTGACAATCGCCATGGGCAAGTGCAAGGGGGATTGAATCCTGTTCAGCAAAAAAAATATCCAAGTGCGGCAAAATGTCTTCGAGCTGACGCGCAATATCTGGTCTGCGCTTTCGTATTGTGTCGGTTATATCTGCTACATATTCCGGTAACGCCGGAGTCGAGTTCGCAGGCGTTTTGATGCGTCTGCCTGCCTGCTGTAATGCATGAATAAATTCGCCTATGGCGCGTCCTCGTTCTTTATCCGCGCAATAGGCGGGGCGGGGGAGGGTGCTGGCTATTATGAACGGTGTCATTTGGTATGCTATAGTATCGAGCACAACAATGGACTCGCCTTCAGGTGTCCGTGCAGGGGCAAGAATATGCGGCACGCCGGATTGTTGAATTTCTGCCAGTAATGTTCCGACGGTGTTGCGCCATCCTGCTTGTTTATCTTTTAGTTTTTCAACAAGCCAGAGGTTACCCTCAGTATCTTCTGCAACGAAGCGCGCAAGGCAGCGTTCAGGGCTACCGGGGATTTCAATATCAGTGCGCTGGCGTGCAAAGGAGAGTGCAAATTTTTCAAAAAGTTTTTTCATTGAACCTGCTTAGTAATAGTAACTAATAATATTCAAGAAGAGTACCTGTTCAGATGGAATCTGTCTACAAAAACAGAGTGTAATGAAAGCGTTTTCGTAAATAAATTGATAAGATGTGTGCTGTTAAGCATTGCGCTCGAAGGGGCAGCAGGGTATTGTCAACGGGATGTACAAGGTTTTGTTATTACCGTTTTTCAAGGATTGAATTGTGAGTTTTGCGCATTTTTCCATGCATCCTTTGCTATTGGATGCCATTTCGAATTTAGGCTTTACCGAGCCAACCCCTATTCAGGATAAAGCAGTTCCACCTGCATTAGCAGGGCGCGACCTGCTTGGGCTTGCGCGAACAGGCACAGGTAAGACATTAGCCTTTGTACTTCCCATGCTTCATAGATTACTGACAAGTTCCGGTAACGGGGTGCGTGCTCTTATTGTTGCGCCTACACGCGAACTGGCAATGCAAATTTCTTCAGATATTCAACAGTTGATCCGTAAAACAGACATAACGTGCGTAACTGTTTTTGGCGGTGTCGGCTTACATACACAGCGTCAGCAATTGAAAGGTGATGTTGATATTGTCGTTGCCTGCCCGGGACGACTGCTCGATCATGTGCGTCGTGAATCCATTGATTTATCGACAGTAGATATGCTGGTTCTTGATGAAGCTGACATGATGCTCGATATGGGGTTCATTGAAGATATTCAGCAAATACTGCAACTGACTGGACAGCGAAATCAAACGTTGTTGTTTTCTGCTACAATGCCGGATGAGCTGGAGTTGATGGCAAACAATGCTATGTCTGACCCTCTTCATATTCAAGTTGACTCCATTGCGCCTGTTGAAACTGTTTCACACGCAATTTATCCCGTACCCCAGCATTTGAAAACACCTCTTTTGAAAACTATTCTACGTTCGATGGCTTTTCAGTCTTTGATCGTCTTTGTGCGGACGAGGTACGGTGCGAAACGCTTATGGCGGCAACTGGGCAACGCAGGGTTTACTGTCACCTGTTTGCAAGGAAAGTTGAGTCAGCGAAGACGGCAGGAAGCCATGTGCGGATTTCGTCGTGGTAAGTATTCTATTCTTGTTGCTACAGATATTGCCGCCCGCGGGTTGGATATTTCTTGCGTTTCTCATGTTATTAATTACGATTTCCCGCCAACGGTGGATACATATATTCATCGCATTGGCAGAACGGGTAGAGCCAGTGCTACAGGAAGTGCTTTTACTTTTGTGTCGTCGGATGATGCACCGATGATGAAAACATTGGAGCGAGCGCTCGGAGATGATATTACTTGTTGCTACGTGGAAGATTTTGATTACAGTGCAAAGCAGCGCAGCATTGCTGCAAAACCGGCAAAGTTGAAGAAACAGCCGCGTCCGCAACGTATTCGCAAAAAGGGTTCTGTACTTGGTGCAGAACAAACTACACCGAAGAATCGTCCTGCGCGTCAGACTATGCCGGGTAGCCCACAAGTAAAGGCACAGGTTGTATCTAAACCTACTGAAAAGAGTACTGGTAAGCTGGAAGTACTTAATTTACGACCAGCATCACGTACCGTGCTTAAACAGCCGCATTCTCCGCGTAAGTTGCAAAAGCTGAGAATAGAAGAAAAGAAAATCCAAGATGCTGACGAAAGTCAGCCATAGCAGGAGATATTTTTATGCCATCTTTTGACGTAGTGAACAAAGTTGATTTGCAGGAACTTGATAACGCTGTGAACAACGTAAAGAAAGAAGTTGAAACTCGTTACGATTTTCGTGGCACAACAACAGAAATCAGTCTTGATAAAGGCAACAAGCGTCTCAGCATTCTCGCAGCTGATGAGCTTAAAATGAAAGCTGTAGCAGAGATGCTCAAAACACATTGCCTGCGTCGTAAAGTAGATCCACAGATTCTTGAATTTAAAGACCCTGAGCCGACTTCTAAAGGTGCGCTTAAGCGTGAGGTTGTCTTTAAGGAAGGAATCGAAAAAGATCTCGCTAAGAAAATGGTAAAAGAAATCAAAGCGTCTAAACTTAAAGTGCAAGCGCAGATTCAGGATGACCAGTTGCGCGTGACTGGTAAAAAACTTGATGATCTTCAGTCCGTAATCGCTATGCTTCGTGAAGGCGACTACGGTATTCCGCTTCAGTTCGTTAACATGAAAAGCTAAGCTGACGTAAAAAGGTGTTGAACGATTTTGCCAAGCCTTCAACATCATAGCATATATGAAATAAGAAATCTGCTCTTCAATTGAAGAGCAGATTTTTTAGTATTGAACGGCACAAATTAAAAAAAATAATCCACTAATGTAGTGGTGCATAAGCCGCAATCCACAAAAGAAAAAGAAGCGTATCGCAGTTACAAAATTTGAAAGGGGGTCTGGGGGAAAACTTTTTAAAGTTTTCAGCCCAGCCGCCGGAGGCAACCTTTCACCTGTCCGACTGTCCTATTGCATTTGCTGTAACTGTTCGATGAACAACTCCAAGTCGTTGGGTTGCCCTTGCCGGTGGTCTTGAGGGTAGAGAAGGGCGGACATATAAAACGGTGACCCGATGCGTAGGGACGTTGCTGCACTTTGGGAAAATTTATTCAACATCTGCTGGAGTTCTGTAGCATCTTCTGACGGCATTTTTTTGGTGATAGGGAGTGCGAGTTGAGCCAGCCCTGCGAGTAATCGTGCTTTTTCTTCAAGCACTGCACGGTAGCGTTGAACACTCTGCGGGTCTTGCACGAGCTTTGCTGCAAGTATTTCTAGCTGTTCAATCTGTTTTGCCTGCTCAGTTAGTGTAGATATAAGATGCTCAATAGGTTTCACTCGCATACTATTTTTTCCTCCATTTGCCTGAATGGTATCATTGAAGAATAGTTCTTCCAAGAAGCAATAAGAGTATTTTGTCTGTTGAAAACGACCTCTTCATATTGCTTCCTTGCGAATTATCGTTCCCCCATATACAACACAGAGCTGAAATTTATGTATGTTCGGTTTGGAGATAATATATGGCACTTTTAAGTATTCAGAATGTTTCGCTTACTCTCAGTGGACCACAGCTGCTGTCTGGTGTGAGCTTGCAAATAGAAGAAGGACAACGGGTCTGCCTTCTTGGTCGTAACGGCGCTGGTAAATCTACCTTTATGAAGCTTATGTTCGGCGATATTAAGCCGGATAGCGGTGTTGTTGCGCGCCAGCAGGGATTAAAGATTGCAATGCTCTCTCAGGAAGTGCCTGAGGATATTACAGGCAACGTATATAGCGTAGTCGCTTCCGGTCTTGGAGAATTGGGCGTAGCACTTGCGGAATATCACGATGCTTCCGTGTTGCTGGATACTGGTGACGACGCTGATGCAGCATTGGCTGCGATGTCTAAAGCGCAGCAGGTTCTGGATGCAAAAGGTGGCTGGGAATTGCATCAAAAAATCCAGACAGTGATAAATCACCTTAAGCTCAATGCTGATGCAGGATTTTCATCTCTCTCCGGCGGGGTGAAGCGTCGCACCATGCTTGCGCGTGCCCTTGCTTCTGAACCGGACTTGTTGCTGCTTGACGAGCCTACCAACCACCTTGATGTGGAATCTATTACATGGCTTGAAGAATTTTTATTGCGCTACGTAAAATCCTTAGTACTGATTACTCACGATAGGATGTTTTTACGCAAAGTTGCTAACCGCATTGTTGAACTTGACCGCGGACATCTTGCAGACTGGTCTTGTGATTATGATACCTTCCTTGTTCGTAAGGAAGAGGTTCTTCACGCAGAAGATGAAGAATGGCGTCGCATGGATCAAAAGCTCAAGGAAGAAGAGATTTGGATTCGTAAAGGTATTAAAGCGCGACGGACTCGAAACATGGGACGTGTACGAGCTTTACAGGATTTGCGTAAAGAACGTGCAAAGCGTCGTGAGCGTTCCGGCAATGTGGGCATGGCTGTTCAGGTTGCTGACCGCTCCGGTAAAGTTGTGGTGAAAGCAGAACATGTAACATATACGTATCCCGATGCCACTCAGCCCGTAATCAAAGACTTCTCAACAATTGTTTCTCGTGGCGATAAAGTCGCGTTGATAGGTCCTAACGGCGTAGGTAAAACAACATTATTACGTTTGCTTCTTGGAGAACTGACTCCGCAGGTTGGAAGCATTCACCATGGTACGAAGCTCGAAATTGCGTATTTCGACCAGTTACGCAATGTGCTGGATGAAGAGAAATCTGTGCGTGATAACGTAGCGGATGGTAACGACACTGTAGAGATTGGTGGCGTTCGTAAGCATGTTGTGGGGTATCTGAAAGATTTTCTTTTTGACCCTGAACGAATGAATATGACGGTGAACACGCTTTCTGGTGGAGAGCGCAACCGCTTGCTGCTCGCTAAGTTGTTTACACAGCCGTGTAATGTTCTGGTGCTTGACGAACCGACAAACGATCTTGATGTAGAAACGCTTGAGTTGCTCGAAGCGCAGCTTGTTGAATTTTCGGGTACAGTACTCATTGTCAGCCATGACCGTGCATTCGTGAATAACGTGGTAACATCGACACTCGCGTTTGAAGGCGACGGCGTTGTTAATGAGTATGTGGGCGGCTATGACGATTGGCAGCGTCAGCGTCCGTCTCTCGAAGTAGAAAAAAATAGCGACAAAAAAGTAGCTCAAGAAAAAGCGCAAGCAAAAAAAGACGCAGAAAAGCCTAAAAAATTATCGTATAATGAACAGCGTGAGCTGGATATGCTTCGCAAGGAGCTGGATGAGATTCCAGTAACTCTTGAAAACATGGAAGAAGAGCAGGCAACCTTGGAAGCGAAACTTGCAGACCCGCAATTGTATGCCAGCAGCCCAGAAGAGTTTGAAAAAACGACAGCCCGCCTTGAAGTTTTAGCATCTGAACAAGAAACAGTGATGCTCAAGTGGGAAGAAGCTGAAGCTCGTGTCGAAGAGCTCGCTCAATTTGAAAAATAGCCATCTTTGGGTGTAGAAAGTGTGGGCATAACTGTGCGTTGCGCGATTAGTGCTTGTGAGTTTAGGTTGGGTACGCTATAGCCGTGCTCCTGTTTGGGGAATTAGAATGTATTTTTTGCTCAGTGCAGGTTGTGGGTAGCTGATGCGCTGAATCTGCATTGAAATCGGCGGGTATATGTAGAAAAAATAAAACTCGTAATGGTTTGTTTTTTCAGTATAAAGCAAAAAAGAGTAAAAAAAAATTACTTCGCCCCCTTTTCAATTATGAAAACCGATTTATACTCCCTGACAGTTTTGAATAAGTATCCATCTCGATGGAATTATTTCATCGGGTCTGATTTAAATAGTAATTGGTTGCTTTGTCTTTCCTGATATATAACGGCTTTTTTTAAACCGGAGTATGTGACAAAGCACGAGGCTGACACACTTTGCTGTAGCAGTCAGAATTTAGATAGTAACATTATGTTGGAGGTTTATACTTATGAATCTGAAGCCACTGAGCGATCGAGTTCTGGTAAAACGCCTTGAAGCTGAAGAGAAGACTGCTGGCGGTCTCTACATTCCTGACACTGCCAAAGAAAAACCTTCTCGTGGTGAGATCGTTGCTGCCGGTCCTGGTCGTGTTGAAAATGGCAACACAATCGCTATGACCGTTAAAGTTGGCGATGTTGTTCTTTTCAACAAATACGCAGGTAACGAAATTAATATCGACGGCGAAGAATTCCTCGTAATGCGCGAAGACGACGTTCTCGCAATTATCGCTTAATATTTTTTTCCTCTCTTTAGATTCTTAGGAGATATACCAAAATGGCTAAAGAAATTCTTTTTGACGTTAAAGCTCGCGAATGCCTTTCCCGCGGTGTAGATAAACTTGCTAACGCTGTTAAAGTGACCCTCGGCCCTAAAGGTCGTAACGTTGTTATCGAAAAATCTTTCGGTGCTCCTGTTATCACTAAAGACGGTGTTTCTGTAGCTAAAGAAATCGAACTTGAAGACAAGTTTGAAAACATGGGCGCACAGATGGTTAAAGAAGTTGCTTCTAAAACTTCTGACATCGCTGGTGACGGTACTACTACTGCTACTATCCTCGCTCAGGCTATTTACCGCGAAGGCGTAAAACTCGTTGCTGCTGGTCGTAACCCAATGGCTATTAAACGTGGCGTTGACAAAGCTGTTGAAGCTCTCGTTGGCGAACTTAACGCTCTTGCAAAACCAACCCGCGATCAGAAAGAAATTGCACAGGTTGGTACCATCTCTGCTAACTCTGATGCTACTATTGGTAACATCATTGCTGAAGCTATGAGCAAAGTTGGTAAAGAAGGCGTTATCACTGTTGAAGAAGCAAAAGGTCTTGAAACTACTCTCGACGTAGTTGAAGGTATGCAGTTCGACCGTGGTTACCTTTCTCCTTACTTTGTAACCAACGCTGATAAAATGATTGCAGAAATGGACGAGCCTCTCATCCTTATCTGCGAAAAGAAAATTTCTAACATGAAAGACATGCTCCCTGTTCTCGAACAGGTTGCTAAAATGTCCAAGCCGCTCGTTATCATCGCTGAAGATGTAGACGGCGAAGCTCTCGCAGCTCTCGTTGTTAACAAACTCCGCGGTACTCTTAACGTTGCTGCTGTTAAAGCTCCTGGCTTTGGCGAACGTCGTAAAGCAATGCTTGAAGACATCGCTATCCTTACTGGTGGTCAGGTTGTTTCTGAAGAAATGGGTGTTAAACTCGAAGCTATCACCGTTGCAGAACTCGGTTCCGCTAAACGTGTTGTAGTTGACAAAGAAAACACCACTATCGTTCACGGTGCTGGTAAAGCTGAAGACATCAAAGCACGCGGTAAAATGATCCGTGCTCAGATCGAAGAGTCTTCTTCTGACTACGATCGTGAAAAACTTCAGGAACGTCTCGCTAAAATCGTTGGCGGCGTAGCTGTTATCAACGTTGGCGCAGCAACTGAAACTGAAATGAAAGAGAAAAAAGACCGTGTAGAAGATGCTCTCAACGCAACTCGTGCTGCTGTTGAAGAAGGTATCGTTCCTGGCGGTGGTACTGCTCTCGTTCGTGTTTCCGCTGTTCTCGACGACGTAAAACCTGCTGACGACGACGAAGCTGCTGGCGTACGCATCATCCGTCGCGCTATCGAAGAACCTCTTCGTCAGATCTCTGCTAACGCAGGCTTCGAAGGTTCCGTAATCGTAGAAAAAGTTAAAGACGGTAAAGACGGCATGGGCTTCAACGCTGCTATCGGCGAATACGAAGACCTCATCAAGTCCGGCGTTATCGATCCTAAAAAAGTAACCCGCATCGCTCTTCAGAATGCAGCTTCTGTTGCATCTCTTCTCCTCACCACTGAATGCGCAATTGCAGATAAGCCTGAGCCTGCTGGCGCAGCTGCTGCACCTGCAATGCCAGGTGGCATGGGCGGTATGGGGGGCATGGGTGGCATGTACTAATCAGTACAGCCAACCTGTTATCTCGCTATATAAGACCGGAGCACTTGCTCCGGTCTTTTTTTATGTATGAACAACTTATTAAAGATACTGCGCTGTCTTCCGAAAAGTAGATAGAAAAACGTCTTTAATGACGACTTGTATTAATAAACGTGAAGAGGCGCGCATGCATAATAGTAAAAGATTATGGACAACTGTTATTGCTGTTGTTCTGGTAGTTATGGCAGTTGGTTGTGTAAAGGTAAGGCGAGAACCTACTTTTGCGCGTACGTCCTCGTCTGTTGCACACACAGAGTATGTTGCTGTTGATGACTGGGGCGTATGGGCTTCTGAGGTAGCCGATAAGGTTGAGAAAGCTGTTAATGATCGTCCTGACATTGCAGGTAAACCAATTTATATGCGTCCGCTGAATGGTAGGGCGTTTGCGACCGGCTTTTACAGTCTGCTGAGTACGGAGCTGATTAGCCGCGGGTTGCAGGTTGCTGTATTGCAAGAAGAGGACATGGTTGTGCTTAGCTATGCAACGCTTCCAGTTTCAAGCGAAAATGAAAAAACATATGTCGCTATGGAATCAGGCTTAATAGGCGGTTCTAAAGCAGGTGGCGAAATTGCGGCTAAAGGTGACTTTGAACGCTACGACATGTGGGATGAAAGTGAAAAGAGAGCAATCATCCTGTCCATCGGGCTGAGCTATAATAATAGATACGTTATGCATACGTCTTCTATTTTGAGCGTGGCAGAAGAAGAGCGGGGCAATTTTGTATCTCCATATGAGCGTGGATATAAAGTCAAAGAATTTCCTGCCCGTAACATTAAAGTCAGAGGAGAATAGTAATGCGTAAAGTTCTACTTCTTTTCGTTGTGGTGGCATGTATTCTTCCGGCAGCGGCTTTTGCTGAAAAAACTAGCGTGTTACCTCCAGCTCCGGAACAAATTGTAAGTTTGCCTGAGTTACGTTTTGAGCCGTCTTCACTTTCGGCTGAAAACTTTTTGGCAGCAGATGTAATTGCTGCGCAAATGAGTGGCAAGGTAAGTCACAATAGTCCGGTATTGATAGCAAGTATGGTTCAACTGAACGATTTGCGCCATTCATCCGTACTTGGTAGATTGGTTATGCAGCAGATTTCATCACGTATAAGCCAGTTTGGATATCAGGTTGTAGAATCTCGTCTGAAAAAGGAATACACCGTTGTTCCGAAAGAAGGTGAATTTATTTTAACCCGTGATGTTTCTGAAATGATGCAAAAAGAATACGACGCTCAGGTTGTTCTTGTAGGCAGCTATGTACCTACTCCGTACAGAGTGTATGTTTCTATCCGCTTGCTGCGTATTTCAGACGGTGTAGTTATGGCTGCGCATGAATACACTCTAAAAAATAGACGTGAGTTTGCGGTGTTGCTTCGTGAAGAAAAAGGCGAGCAGCGTGATCTGTGGGCGATGTTCAATAAACGTCCATCAGCGTTTGCACAGTTGGAAAAAAGCGGTAAAACACATAGCCGTGGACGCTTAACCGGTGCTGCTGCAATTGATCCACAGGCAGATGATGACGTTGACATGACGAATTTTCCGGTATTGAGTGCTCCTGCGAATGCATTTGATTTGGAAAGGTAGCGAAAAAAAATCATAAATGAGGGTTTCTGCTTGATGGTATAAGCAAAACCCTCTATGTATACACAGCTGTTCGGTACTATATTTTGTTATAATTAGTCAGCTGCCAGTAAAATGGGGGCTGACCTTTTGTATGTTTATGATAAACTTGACGTAGACGCGGTTACTCTGTAGAAGAGTCCGTTCATTTTTTTAAAGGAGTCATCTCATGAAGAGAACTTACCAGCCAAGCAAAATTAAGCGCAAAAGAACCCACGGTTTTCGTGCTCGTCTCAAAACCGCTAGTGGTCGTGCGATCCTTCGTCGCAGACGCGCTAAAGGTCGTGCGAAATTATCTGCCTAACGTTCCCAAGAACACATCGGCTGACACGGCGGCCTGAATTCGTTAAGTGTTACGATGAAGGTCGCCGATACTTTTCTAAAAATTTCGTCTTGTTTGTTTTAGAAAAGGAAGACCCCACAGCATTGTGGCGTGTGGGATTGGCAGTGACGAAGAAAACAGGATCGGCAGTACAACGTAACCGCGTTAAACGTGTGTTGCGCGAGTTTTTTCGACTGAATCAGCGGGAACTACCGAACGGCATTGATTTTGTTGTAGTGCCTAAACGCCGGATGAATCCTGAGCATGTTGACCTTAGTTTTGTCACACAGGAACTTTTACCGATCATTCACAAGTTACGTGAAAGGTCTGCTCAGGATGGGGAAGACGAAGCGTAATGAAGAAAATCTTCCGCACGCTGCTGGTAGCGCCTATACGATTTTACCAGCTCTGTATTTCGCCTCTTTTTCCGCCTGCCTGCCGCTTTGAACCTACATGTTCAGAATACGCAGCGCAGGCCGTGATGCGCCACGGCTTATTGAAGGGATCTGCTCTAGCCGGATGGCGCATTCTGCGTTGTAACCCCTGGTCAGCAGGGGGGCACGATCCCGTCCCGCCTTCCAAAGATAATAATCCCTATGCATAGGAGCTATTGAGGGCCCATGGATAAAAACCGAGTCATAATTACCGTTGTACTCTGCCTGGTTATCACCGTTGGGTGGAACTATCTTGCAGAGTATATGGGGTGGTTACCGAAGCCTGTACAGCAGACTGCGGTAGAAGAAACCGCTACAACAGGTTCAAATTCCCCAGAACAGGTTCAGCCTGCACAAAACACACCAGCACCGGAACTTCCTGTTTTCAAATCTGAAAACGGTCGCACTGTTACTGTTGATACTCCTCTTTATACTGCTGTATTTCATTCTAACGGCGGTGTGCTGCAAAGCTTTGTTCTTAAAAATTACAAAGCAGAGAACACACCTGAATCTCCAAATGTTGATCTTATCGGCAAGCCAGCTTCTGCTTTTGCCCCACTTGGTCTGCTGCTCGATGGCAAGCGCACTTGGGAAAACGCAGCATGGAGCGTAAAAGGCTCTGATCTTACCCTCGAAGACGGTAAGAACGGTATGCTTGTGTTTGTCGGTGAAGTAGATGGTCTGCGTGTTGAGCGAGAATTCTCATTTACAGCGGACAATTACACTATTACTGAAAAAACAAATATCATTAACGCTGGTGACAGCCCGCGTAATGTTCGATTGGATTATACTCTTGATACCGACAGTATGACCGATGAAGGTAACCCATATAACAAAACTCGCATTGCATGGTTTACTGATTCCGAAGGTCTTGATACTGAAGACGATGTCGAAGATCTCGGCAACGGTATCAGCAGCACTCTGCCTATGATGTGGGCAGGTGTGGAAAGCAACTACTTTATTGCAGCCATTGCACCGAAAAGTGCTGACTTAGCCATGAAAGCTAAGTATCTGAGCGGCGTGTACAGAGTTGCGCTTGAAAAAGATAACATTGGTATTGCACCTGGCAATATGTCCTCTGTGTCTACCACGTACTTCCTCGGCCCTAAGATTTCCAAATACCTTGCCGCTGCTCCTAACGTTTTGAGCGCAGCAGAAGATTACGGGTTCTTTACTGTGCTTGCAGTGCCGATGCTTAAAATGATTAACTTCTTTGAGCAGTATGTAGGTAACTACGGTGTAGCAATTATCCTGCTTACCATTCTTATCAAGATTGCATTCTGGCCATTGTCTCGTAAGAGCTACAAATCTATGGAAGCTATGAAAAAGCTTCAGCCTATGATGCAGAAGATTCGCGAAAAATATGCAGATGATCGCGAAAAACAGAATCAGGAAGTTATGGCATTGTACAAAACCTACAAGGTAAACCCTGTAGGCGGTTGTCTGCCAATGGTTATCCAGATTCCGGTATTCTTCGGGCTGTATCAGGCACTGCTTAACGCAATTCAGTTGCGTCATGCTTCATTTATTGATTACCTGCCGTTCACAGATATGCCTTGGCTTTCTGACTTATCTGCACCGGACCCATATTACATCACTCCTATTGTGATGGGTGCAACCATGCTGCTCCAGCAGCTGCTCAGCCCAAGCACCGGCGACCCGACTCAGCGCAGAATGATGCTTATTATGCCTGTAGTCTTTACGTTTATGTTCTTGAACTTCCCTGCCGGACTTGTGGTGTATTGGCTTGTAAACAACGTGCTCTCCATCTTCCAGCAGTGGCTCATGCTCCGTAAGGCGTAACGCCTCTGTTTTTCAAACGCGATTACCTTCTGAGGTGTATGCATGGATGGATACAAAGAGTTCAAGGGTAAAACCCTTGACAGCGCTATCGAGGAAGCGTGCAGCTACTTCAATAGTCCTCGGGAAAAACTGGAAATTGACCTCATTAATGACGCGAAGACCGGTATTTTTGGTCTAGTCGGGGCGAAGAAAGCAAAAATTAGAGCCCGCAGAATGCAGGTTCAGTTTGATTCGCAGACACTGTCTGCCCCGTTAGAGACCTCCCGACGCTCTAAGAAAAATGCCGCATCGGTTACGGCGGAACCAGAAACCGAGCGCAAGACTGAGAAGCCAAAACAACGGCAGGAACGTCCTCAAAAACGTTCTGAAAAAACTCAGCCTAATAAACAACAAAAAGCAAAAGAAAAATCCGCAGTTTCTGCTGAAGAAGCTCGGACTGCTAAACCAAAACAGGAACGTGGTCGTCCTCAGCGTTCTAAGCCGGAAGGTCCTCGTGGTCAGAAAAAGCAGACTGCGAAATCTTCTGAGAAGCCTCAAGGTGCAAAACCTGCTCGTAAGAAGCACGAGGCTGGCGAAGAAAAGATGGAAGGACCAAAACGTGGTCGCAACAATCAGCGTCGTCGTCCGCAGAAAGCGCAAGGCGCTAAGCAAGACGGTGCACCGCATTCACGAAAACAGCGTCCGGCGCCAAGGCCTGAATCTGTTATTGAGCCGGTAAAAGCTGACCCGATTCCTGAAGCAAACCTTGATGAGCTGGATCAGACCGAGCTTTTGAAGGTTGTTACTGAAGTAGTAAACCGCCTTATTACCCCAGTAATAGGTGAAACTCCGGTTGAAGCACGTATTGAGGACGGACGAGTCAAAGCTTCTATTTCCAGCGGCGACAATTCCGGACTATTAATTGGTCGTGAAGGCCAAACACTTGCTTCATTCCAGTATCTTGCAAACCGTATTGTAGCTAAAATTTTTGGCGTAGCAGTACGTGTGCAGCTGGATACAGGAGATTACCGTGAGCGTCAGGATGAAAAATTGCGTGATATTGCTCTGCATTTAGCTGAAAAAGCTAAAACCATCGGCAAACCGCAATCTACTCGTCCATTAAGCTCTTATCATCGCCGCGTGGTACATCTTGCTTTGCAGGATGATGATGAAATTCAGACCCGCAGCAAAGGTGACGGCCCGCTTAAGCGTGTTATCATCGGTCGCAAGCGCAAATAGCGTTTTCGACGATACAGTATTAAAAAAGAGGAGCCCTCGGCTCCTCTTTTTTGTGTTACTCTCATGAAAATATTTTAGGACTCTGTCATGACCCAGAATGATACAATTGCAGCTATCGCCACAGCAATGGGGCAGGGTGGCATTGGTATTATCCGCATCAGCGGATCTGAAGCCGGTACTATTTTGCGTAAGCTGTTTCGCTCTTCCAGCGAAAAATTTTCCGGATTTCGTCCTTGGGTTCTTCACCACGGGCATATCAAGGATGCAAAAGGCGAAGATTTAGACGATGTGTTAGTGGTTCATATGCCCGGCACCAAAACCTTTACAGGTGAAGAGTGTGCTGAGATTCATTGCCATGGCGGTCCGGCAATTTTGAGCAGCGTATTAGAGGCTATTTTTGCCTTGGGTGCACGTCCGGCAGATTGTGGTGAGTTTTCAAAACGTGCCTTCTTGAATGGTCGTAT
Source organism: Halodesulfovibrio sp. (assembly GCF_025210605.1). NCBI lineage: Bacteria > Pseudomonadati > Thermodesulfobacteriota > Desulfovibrionia > Desulfovibrionales > Desulfovibrionaceae > Halodesulfovibrio > Halodesulfovibrio sp. The sequence goes on from NZ_JAOARI010000023.1 coordinate 26,260, forward strand.
GGACTTAACACAGGTGGAAGCAATTGCAGAAATGATTGCTGCTCCGGCTCGTGAAGGTGTGCGACTTGCTCAGGCAAAACTTGATGGTTTACTTGGAAAGCGCATTGCGGAACTACGCACCCGTTTAGAGTTTGTGCGCATGAAGCTTTGCGTAGCTGTAGACTTTCCAGAAGAAGACCTCGAATGCCTTGATCCTCAGGAGTTTACTGATGACATCACAAACGTGATGGAGGCAATTCGAACTCTTGTCGGTAATTTTGATCGTGCCCGCTGTTGGCGTGATGGTGCTCTTGTTGTTTTGGCGGGTCAGGTTAACGCGGGTAAATCTAGCCTGATGAACGGTTTGCTAGGACGCAAGCGAGCTATTGTGACTGATATTCCGGGTACAACTCGAGATTTTCTCGAAGAACACCTTACGTTTGACGGGCTTCCAATTCGCCTTGTGGATACCGCAGGATTGCGTGAAACCGGAGATATTGTCGAGCAGGAAGGCGTGCGTCTCAGCCGTGATCTTGCATCACAGGCAGACTTAGTTTTACTTGTGGTCGATGGAACTCGTGGTTTGGGTACACACGAAAAAGAGCTGATTGCAACTGTCGGAGCAGAAAAAGTTCTTTTGGTGTGGAACAAAGTCGATTTAGTTGAAGGTGAGCAGCAGATTGATACTGCTGACTGTGCTGTTGTTCAGATATCTGCCAAGCACGGTGACGGGCTTGATATGCTCGCTGAATCAATCCGAACCAATATCTTAACTCGGAATGGGGATACAAAAGAGCCGGAAGCCGGTGACCTTGTTCCGAACCTTCGCCAGAGCCATGCCTTGAGTTTGGCTGCTTCTGAACTTGAAGGTCTGCTTGACGACCTCGCAATGCAAATTCCTTATGATTTACTCGGTGTTCGATTGGAAACAGCATGTTCTATTTTGTCAGAAATAACTGGCGAAACAACTCCTGACGAAATTCTGAACAAAATTTTCGAAAGTTTTTGTATCGGTAAATAGTCGCAAATTGCTTGAGAATCGTTTCTTATCAAGATATCTTCTCAATAAGCACTTGATACTACCAGAACAACGGCACAGGTGTGTGATGTATGTCACAGCAATCCTGTGTCGTTTTTTTATGATTACTAAACTGCTTCACTGTACCCCTGATGTGTGACAGTGCGCATAGCTGGTTGCATGCATGCGTGTCAGATGATCGGGACACATGCCTTGAAGCAGATATTTCTATGGAGTTTTCATGTCGAAGCCAGTTGTTGAGTCTGTTGATATAGCCGTTTGTCGTGGAATTTCCAGCGGCAACTGTCGATTTGCGATGGATGCTGACGAAAGTTTTCCTTCTGCAATTCGCACTGTGATAGAACAAACAGGGTGGGATGATTTTTTGCGGACGCAAATTAGAGGTCCTCTCTTACATCATCACACATTTAAAATAGCTCTTTCACTGTGTCCAAATGGATGTTCACGTCCACATATTGCGGATATTGGTATTATTCGCGCAAAACAGCCAGCACTTGTAGCAGCTGCTTGTTCGCATTGTGGGCTGTGTGGACGTATTTGCCCAGATAAAGCTATTTCTTATGACAAAGGTGAGCCTGTTTTTGATCTGGATGCATGTGTGCAATGTGGCTTGTGCATACAGAAATGTCCAGAGCGCGCTATTCGTGCATCGGAAGATGGATACAGAATTGTTCTTGGTGGAAAGCTTGGTAGGCATCCGCGCCTTGCATCAGAGCTTAGCGGCATTTTCTGCGAAGAACAGGTGCTTGTCACCATAACAGAATGTTTGTTCTACTACATGGAGCAATATCGTCCAAAGCTACGGTTTGGAACGCTGGTGGAAGAAAACTATGATGCGCTGATGCAGCGCCTAGAGTTGATAAAAACAGTTCGCTGCAAAGGGTAATTATGGCTAATGCGCAGAAAATGTGTGTATCGAATGCGGAGACAGCATGTAAGACCTCCGCTGTTCTCCCTATGAAAGCTGGGTGGCTAATCATTCCCGTGTTGGGCTTGATGCTTCTTGCTGCACATTTTTTGCGCTTTGGCGATGCATGGCTGACGGCGGCGATTGTAATTACGTCCGCTTTATGCTTTTCCCGCTTAGGGTGGGCACGCATTGTGTGCTCACTGGCATTGTTCCTTGGTTCATTTTTGTGGATTCAGATAGGAATTGATTTTGTGCAAATGCGGATGGCAGTCGGCGCACCGTGGGGGCGTCTCGCCGTCATTATGGGGAGCGTATGTTTGTTTAGCCTTGCCGGAGCGTGGGTTCTTAGTACCGAGAAAGCTGCTGCACGGTTTGACAAAGGTTGTTCCACTGCAATTAGTCAGGCTTCAGTTTTTGTATTAACGTGCGGTGGGTTATGGCTCTGCCGTGTTATGCCTCAAAACATGACGTTGCTTCTCGCTGATCGTTTTGTTCCTGGGAGTGGCGCTGTTGAAGTCCTTTGTATCGCTGGGTATGCCGCGTGGTTATGTGGATTGTTGCTCAATAAACACACGCAACGCAAGGCGCGCTCGTACGCTTGGGGCTTTTTTTCTGTTGTATTCTTCGGTCAGCTTGCGCTTGGTTTGTTTGGTTTCACTACATTTCTTATGACAGGAGATTTGCACCTTCCTGTGCCCGCACTTATCGTTGCAGGTCCTTTGTTCAGAGGAAGCGGCTTTTTTATGCTTATTTTATTCTCTGTTTCAGTGCTGCTGGCAGGCTCGGCATGGTGTAGTCATTTATGCTACATCGGCGCTTGGGATGATAGGCTGAGCCGGATGCGTAAAGGAAAAACAGGGCGTGTTCCTGCTTGGGTTGGCAAAGTTCGTATAGCAATTGCTGTGAGTGTTTTTGCTGTTGCGCTGGGACTGAATCTAGCTGGTGTTGAGGTGATAGTGGCTGTGTGGCTTGCGGCACTCTTTGGTCTTGCAGGAGTAGCTGTAATGTTTTTTGCAAGCAGCCGACTGAAATTGATGGTGCATTGCAGCGCGTTTTGTCCGCTTGGAGTGATGTCAAATTTATTGGGGAAAATTAGCCCGTGGCGTTTGCGATTTTCAGATGATTGTACGAAGTGTAATGCCTGTGCTGCGGTATGCCGGTATAATGCAATTACACCTGAACAGTTAGAAAAAGGGTCTCCTTCTTTTTCCTGTTCGTTGTGCCGCGACTGTACCGCAGTCTGCAAACACGGTGCTGCACAGATTCAGCTTTTCGGTGTTGCGTCCCCTAAAGTGACTCATTTATTTGTTGTAATAGTTACATCTTTGCATGCAGTATTCTTAGGGGTTGCCAGAATGTAGAATACTGGTCGTATTAAGCCAAAGTGCTTTACGAGATCACTGTGGTTATGTATTCTTACTACCCACAAAACATGACTATGATGTACGATCCAGAACAATATAAACGCAAGATAACTAAAGAAGAGATTAATTCACTGCCGCTGAGACGATACGACGGTGATATTTGTCTTATTCGGAATGAAGGCGAGTTGCAGTACGCTGTAAATCGCATGCAAGAGGAAGACCTGCTTGGGTTTGACACCGAAACAAGACCTACCTTTAGAAAAGGGAAAATAAATCTTCCTTCTTTGGTTCAATTAGCGTGCTCGGATGTTGTCTTCCTCATCCAGCTGAACTGGGTACCGTTTAGTGAACCTCTTATTTCGTTGCTTGCCGACGACTCTATTCTTAAAACAGGAGTAGCCGTCAGGGATGATATTAAAGATTTACAGAAGCTGTCCCCGTTTACAGACAGAGGTGTGGTAGACTTGGGAGAAATCGCCCGTCATATTGGTCTTGAAACTCACGGATTACGCAATCTTGCGGCAAATCTGCTTGACTTCAGGATTTCTAAAGGAGCACAATGTTCCAACTGGGCGAACAAAGAGCTAACACATCAGCAGATAGTGTATGCTGCTACTGATGCTTGGGTTAGCCGTCTTATTCACATTAAAATGGAAGAAACTGGTCTTATGGCTGGTCTTTCCCTTGATTAATGCACTGCGTATTTGCAATGCAAAAAAGGTCGGAATCTTTTGATTCCGACCTTTTTTGTTTTTTTACGATAAACACTATATAATGCTGCGTAATTGTTCAGTCATAATATTTTTTTGTCATATTGATGTAACCATGTCTCCATTAGGCTGTAATGAATTTCTGATGTAACCGTTATGCGAGTTGGAGGAAACAGATGACCAATACTATTTTACTTGTAGAAGATGATGAGGATATTAGACAGCTGCTCACCTTTACCTTTGAAGCAGCCGGTTTTGATGTCATCACCCGTGCTGATGGACAGGAAGGGCTAGACGCTGCAACGGCGGAAATGCCAGATGTTGTTATTCTGGATATCATGCTGCCTTCAATGAGCGGGTTGGATATTTGCAAGGAACTTAAACGGAACGCAGATACTGAGTCCATTCCTGTCATTATGCTTACTGCACGCGGTGAAGAAGTTGATCGCGTGGTCGGGCTTGAACTTGGTGCGGACGATTATGTTGTGAAGCCTTTCAGTCCACGGGAATTGGTGCTGCGTGTTCGTGCCGTTCTTAAACGCAATGCTCCGGCAGAACCAGTAGCAAAACAAGCAAGTCTTAAAATAGATGGGCTTGTTATGGATATGGATGCGTACAAAGTCCTCATTGATGGTGAAGAAGTGTTGCTGACTGCAACTGAATTCAAATTGCTCGCAGAATTACTTAAAAATAAAGGGCGGGTGCGTACTCGTGACCAGCTGTTAAACACAGTGTGGGGATATGAATTTGAGGGCTATGCACGAACTGTAGACACACATGTGCGTAGGTTGCGTCAAAAAATCGGTGACTACGCAAACTATATCGAAACGATGCGTGGCGTCGGATACAGGTTTAAAGATTAGCATTCATAGTGCCGCAGCATGTGATGGATGTTGAGTAATGGTGGAGTAAATTACTATGAAAATGTATGCCAAGGGGCTGAATTTCTACTACGGTGATTTTCAGGCATTGGAAGATATTACTCTTGAGTTCGCCCAGAATCAGGTTACCTCACTAATTGGTCCTTCTGGCTGTGGTAAATCTACCTTTCTGCGTTGTTTGAATCGCATGAACGATCTTATCCCTGTTGCACGGATGGAAGGGGAGGTTGTTCTTGATGGTACGTTGATTAATGATCCTAAGCTCGATGTGGTTGAACTGCGTCGGCGTGTAGGGATGGTTTTTCAAAAACCTAATCCATTCCCAAAAACAATTTTCGAAAATGTAGCGTACGGGTTGCGTGTTAACGGAGTCAAAGATGCTTCGTTTATTGCAGCAAAAGTTGAAGAAAGTTTAAAAAATGCGGCGTTGTGGGATGAAGTAAAAGACCGCCTTGAAACCTCAGCACTTGGGCTTTCCGGTGGGCAGCAGCAGCGGTTGTGTATTGCCCGTGCTCTTGCAGTAGAGCCTGAGGTGCTGCTGATGGACGAGCCTGCTTCTGCTCTTGATCCTATTGCAACGCAAAAAATTGAAGAGCTTATCTTCGAGTTAAAGAAGAGATACACCATTATTATTGTTACACATAGTATGCAACAGGCAGCCCGTGTTTCTGATAACACGGCATTCTTTTATATGGGCAAGCTTATTGAGCATGGTGAAACAGAAGTCTTATTTACAAGACCGCAGCAAAAACAGACAGAGGACTATATTACCGGTCGATTTGGGTAATGTCTGATGAGTTTGCGGAACATATACACAATTTTTGGAGAATAGAATGGAGACTCAATTTCATGGTAAGCTTGATGCCCTGCGTGTAAAGTTGCTGGAAATGGCGGCACGGGCGCAGAATGCCGTTGAAAATGCGACGGAAGCCCTGTTGCAGCGTGATGCTGACTTGGCAGAGCGCGTGATAGCAGAAGATAGAATTATTGATGAAATAGAATGTGAAGTGGATGATATGTCCTTGCGGCTGCTTGCGCTTGATGCACCAGTCGCGGTTGATTTACGTTCTATTGTCGGCATGATGCGTGTATCCGTAAATTTAGAGAGGATAGGTGATGAAGCTGTAAATATTGCGCGGCAGGCAAAGTATCTTTCATCACGACCTGCCCTTCCTTTTGAAGAAAATTTGCGCGAATTGTGTTCTGTTGCACTGGATATGCTCAAAACATCTATTGTTGCCTTGCGTGAAGGCGACTCTTTGTTAGCACGTGAAGTATGTCGCATGGATGAAGAGTGTGATGAGCTTGATGTAGAAGTAATCAAAGAGCTGGTAAACTACATGGGCTATGAATCTCCGGCTGTTAAGCGTGCTGTGGCAGCTATTTTGTCTTCCCGCAGTTTAGAGCGTGTGGGAGACTTATCAACTAATGTTGGTGAAGCTGTTGTTTTTATTATTGAAGGTGAAAGCATTAAGCACAAAATATGCAGCGAAAATAGTGTCACGATACGCGAGAAAAAAAGCCTGTAATAATTATTGCTAGTTGGTGACTCGATAAATTTATTTTTCTTTTGTGCTGTATTTACTGTAGATGGCGTGGGTTGAGTAAGTATGGTGTGACCGTTTTTACATAAATGATAAAAAAATGCATATTGCTTTTAAAGCCTCTGCACAACAGTTTTGTGTAGAGGCTTTTTGTGTAGTAGTCAGAAAAGAAAGGGATTTTTATTGTATAAAGGGTAAGTTCGATATGACATTAATGTCAAAAAATAATTTTTACTATGATATTCAAACTAAAGTGCGCGATGTTAGAAGATATATTGCGGTATGTAGCAGAAGTATTTTGAGCAGAATTGACGAAAACGCAAAGGTGCGCTATTCACAGATAACTTTTAGCGTCATCGTTATATTTTTTTTACCTCATTCAAGGTACGTAACGGCAGTCATAGGTCTGCCTTTTTTGTTGCTTGAGTAGTATTTTTGAGGATTATTTCCACCACGCCTTTATGTGGCTTTTAGAGATGTCCTTAGCCTGTGCGTAACGCATGAACGCAAGTGTATAAAAGCCGGTATCGACGAGCAGGGTGCACATCAGAGAGGGGTGTGTATGTTGTGGTGCCATAAGTCGCTGTAAAACCGGTGCTGCTGTTTTATATAATTTGTTTACTGCCGCTGCATCGGCAGGGAAAGGAGAATTTCTAATGAAGCTGTGGACCCAAATCCTTATAGGTATGATTGTGGGTGTGATTATCGGCGCTGTTGCGCCAGCATGTGTTCCGTACGTTGCGCCTGTTGGAACACTATTTATTAATGCTATCAAAATGCTTATCGTTCCTTTGGTTTTTGCATCTCTCGTGACTGGTATGACCAGCATGGACGATGTGAAAAAACTCGGACGCATCAGCTTTAAGACTATTGGTATTTACCTCACAACAACGCTGATTGCGATTTCAATCGGTCTTATTGTTGGTGAACTGCTTCAGCCGGGTGCAGGTATGAACCTTGCCGCTGCTGGTGAACAGGTTGCTAAAGAAGCTCCTTCCCTTTCCAAAACATTGACTGGGCTTATTCCTAAGAACCCGATTGATGCAATGGTAAAAGGTAACATTCTTCAGATTATTATCTTTGCAATTTTCCTTGGTCTTTCCATCAACCTTGCTGGTGAAAAAGGCGCTCCTGTTAAGAACTTCTTCGCATCCCTTGCTGAAGTTATGTACTCCATGACCGGTATTGTTATGGCGTGTGCTCCATACGGTGTTGCTGCTCTTATTGCAAAAGTTGTTGGCCAGTATGGTCTTGATGCTCTTCTGCCTTTGGCAAAAATTATCGGTGCTGTGTACTTTGGTGCAATTATCCATGTACTTATAACATACAGCAGCTACGTAACTATTATTGCCCGTCTCAGCCCGGTTAAATTCTTCCGTGGTATTCTTGATGCGCTTATGGTGGCGTTTTCTACCACTTCAAGTGCGGGTACATTGCCTGCGACTATTCGCTGCACAGAAAAAAATCTGGGTGTATCTCCTTCAATCGCCAGCTTTGTTCTTCCACTTGGTGCAACCATCAATATGGACGGCACAGCAATTTATCAGGGTGTGTGTGCGCTCTTTATTGCGCAGGCATACAATATTGACCTGACAATGGGTAATATCGCGACCATCATGCTTACAGGCACACTGGCTTCTATCGGTACTGCTGGTGTTCCGGGTGCAGGTCTTATCATGCTTTCTCTTATCCTCTCTTCAGTAGGTCTTCCTATGGAAGGTATTGCTCTTATTGCGGGCATTGACCGCGTGCTTGATATGGCACGTACTACTGTGAATATTTCCGGTGACGCAATGACTGCTGTTCTTGTTTCCCGTACTGAAAATGAGCTTGATGAAGAAGTGTACAACGCTGGTTAATTCAGTTTTTGTTGTTATAAGCTTTATGTAGGCTTTCAAGCCCGCAGCGTTCGCTGCGGGCTTTTTCATTGTGCAAGGAATGATAAGCCAAATGTAATAATTGCGCCGATCTAAGTATAAGAACAGGCTGTACTATCGAACATAAAAATTATGCTACTCATCCGAAATAATTGTGTATGGAGAATGTATGAAAAGATTAATCTGTATTCTTATCCTGTCGCTGCTGTTACCAGTAAGTGTGTGTGCAACGGATACGGAGATTCAGTTAGAGAAAATTACAGATCCGGATATGGCGCACACATTATTTGTAAAAGCGATAAATGAGAAAAATGTAGATCAACTTTGTGCGATGTTTTCTGAAGATGCTGTGCTGGTATTGCGTGATGGAAAACTGGAAGTAAGCGGACAGCGCAGCATTCGCAGGGTGTTTTCCATTATGGTGGATATGGTAGAAACCTTGTCGCTGGAAACGGTGTACCAAGTTGAATCTGAAAATACGGTGCTTTTCCGATCAAAGTATCGTTCTGTGTACAATACACCGGACGGGAAGGTGGAAGAAGTACTGAGCAGCAGCATTGATGTATTAGAAAAACAGCCTGATGGAACATGGTTGTTTGTTATTAATCATCAAAATGGCGGAGCAAATGTTTTGTAGCAATACGAACTGGCACACCAGTATAGAAAAAGCGGACTTGAGAATGTTCTCAAGTCCGCTTTGCTTATTTGATGACTAGCTATCAAAGCTAGTGATGAAAAGCGTTAGCCCTGTACAAGCTCTTTAAGTTTGTCAAATGCTGCGTTGATACCGTCAGCATTGTTACCGCCAGCTTGAGCCATATCAGGACGTCCACCGCCTTTACCGCCAACTTCACCTGCAATTTGACCGATGAGCTGACCAGCTTTGAACTTGTCAGTGAGATCTTTAGTCACAGCCACGAGCAAGGTTACTTTGCCTTCGCTGTCTGCGCTTGCAAGACATGCGATGCCGGAGCCGAGCTTAGAACGAATGTCATCCATGATGTCACGCAGTGCTTTCACGTTAGGAACGTCAACGCGTGCTGCGAGTACTTTTACGCCGTTAATATCAGCAACATTGGACATCAGGTCGCCGCCCTGACTGGAAGCTGCTTTGGCAGCAAGTTTTTCCATGTCTTTACGTAAGGAGCGGTTTTCCTGCTGTAAGCCTTTAACGCGGTTTGCAACATCGCCAGCTTTGCCTTTTACCATGCTTGCAATTTCTTGCAGTTCTTCACGGTTACCAAGGGAAAGATTGAGTGCATTGAAGCCCGTTGCAGCTTCGATACGGCGAATACCAGCAGCAACGCCGCCATCGGATAAGATAAAGAAGGAGCCAGCCTGACCTGTTGCGGAAAGGTGAGTACCACCGCAAAGCTCAACTGAATTGTCACCGATAGCAACAACACGAACCTGATCTTCGTATTTCTCACCAAAGAGAGCCATAGCGCCTTTCTCAACGGCTTTATCGTATTCCATTTCAGCTACATCAAGCGGAATGTTTGCCATGATTGCTGCGTTCACATCCAGCTCAATTGCTTTAATTTCTTCTGGAGTCAGAGCAGAAATGTGTGTGAAGTCGAAGCGCAGGCGATCTGGAGTTACCAGAGAGCCGGACTGCTTCACATGGTCACCAAGTACGCGGCGCAGTGCAGCATGGAGCAAGTGAGTGCAGGTGTGGTTACGTGCAGAGGCGAGGCGTAACTCTTCGCTTACCTGTAAGTTTACAGCCTGCTCATTGCGGATAGTGCCTTCTGAAACTTCAATGTGATGCACAGTCAGTTCTGCGTTTGGCTTGAGAGTATCGAGAACTCTTGCTTCACCGGAATCAGCAGAAACAACGCCGTGGTCGCCGGACTGACCGCCGGATTCACCGTAGAATGGAGTCTTGCTGGATACGAAGTAGCCTTTTTGACCAGCAGCGAGTGAATCAACGGTTTCAGCATCTTCATTCATAAGTACTGCAATGCGGCTTTCTGTACCAAGAGTAATGTATCCTACAAATTCGCTACGCAGACCTTCTTCAAGAAGAGACTGGAATCGTGCAGCAAGGGTGTCGCCAGCAGCGCCTTTCCAAGCAGCTTTAGCGCGCTGTTTTTGTTCTGCCATAAATGTGTTGAAACCTTCTTCGTCAACAGCAATACCACGTTTTTCCGCAATATCGTTGATGATGTCGATAGGGAACCCGAAGGTATCGTACAGTTTAAATACTGTTTCGCCTTTGAGTGTTTTTTCAGCAGTATTCTCAACAGCAAGAAGTTCGTCTTCAAGCAGGGCAAGACCTTTATCAAGCGTTTTGTTGAAGCCTTCTTCTTCCATGATGACAACACGGTCCATGAAGTCTGCATTGTCGCAAAGTTCTGGGTAGTGTTCACCCATGACTTCAACAACCTTAGCAACGGACTTGTGGATGTAGCAGCCGGAAAGACCCATCAGGCGACCAAAGCGGTATGCACGACGGATAAGGCGGCGGAGTACGTATCCACGACCTTCGTTAGATGGAAGAATTCCGTCGCTAATCATGAATGCAATGGCGCGGCTGTGGTCAGCGATAACGCGAAGAGCAGTATCTACGTCGTCGCCGTCTTTTTTGTAGGTCACGCCTGCAAGGTCAGCTGTGAAATTGATGAATTCGAGGAAAAGGTCGGTATCGTAGTTGGAGTATACACCCTGACATACCGCTGCAATACGTTCCAGACCCATACCGGTATCAATGTTCGGCTTAGGAAGCGGAGTGCGAACGCCTTGTTCATCTTGGTTGAACTGCATGAAAACGAGGTTCCAGATTTCAAGGAATCGGTCACAGTCACACTTACCGATGCCGCAATCTGGGCCACAGGTCATGTGTTCGCCCTGATCGATATGGATTTCGGTACAAGGACCGCAAGGGCCGGTATCGCCCATTGACCAGAAGTTGTCTTTTTCGCCGAGACGGAAGATTCTATCTTCTGATACTCCAGCTTCAGAAATCCACAACTCTTTTGCTTCGTCATCATCGTTGTAGATGGTAATGTAGAGTTTCTCTTTAGGAAGACCGAGTTCTTCTGTAATAAACTCCCAAGCGTAGCGGATTGCATCTTTTTTGAAGTAATCGCCAAAGCTGAAGTTACCGAGCATTTCAAAAAATGTGTGGTGACGCGCTGTTCTACCTACGTTTTCAAGGTCGTTATGTTTGCCGCCTACGCGCAGACACTTCTGTGAAGTAGTGGCTCGTACATACGCTCGTTTTTCCTGACCGAGGAAGGTTTTTTTAAACTGAACCATGCCTGCGTTAGTGAAGAGCAGAGTAGGGTCATCAGCGGGAATAAGAGATGAAGAAGAAACAATTTCGTGTCCCTTGTCCTCAAAGAACTTGAGAAACTTCTCTCGAATTTCGTTTGCGGTAATCACAGTGTCGTCTCCCTTGGAAAATCATTAACGGCTTATTGTTAAAAGAAACGCCGCCCTTAAAAAACAGGGCGGCGTACTTTATTCTCAACTATGAGAAGCGGTGCTATTTTTTGGAAGATTTTTTGGCAGGTGCAGCAGCCTGTTCCGGCTTTGCCTCTTCAGTCTCTTCCTCGATTACGCCCAGATGTGTGAGTAATTTCTTTTCAATCTGGTCTCTGATTGCGTCATTTTCGTTCAAGAACGCTCGAACGTTTTCCTTACCCTGACCTAATCGTTCAGAGCCGTACGCATACCAGGCACCACTTTTATCTACTATGCCGTGTTCTACACCAAGATCAAGCAATTCGCCAGTGCGGGAAATGCCAGTTCCGTATAAAATATCGAATAAAGCTTCGCGGAATGGCGGCGCAACCTTGTTTTTAACGATTTTTGCGCGTGTGCGGTTACCGAAAACTTCGTCTTTGTCTTTGAGGGACTGGATGCGGCGTACGTCAATACGGATAGAAGAGTAGAATTTAAGTGCGTTACCGCCAGTGGTTGTTTCCGGATTGCCGTATCCCATTGTGCCGATCTTCATACGAATCTGGTTAATGAAGATAACACTTACGCTGGATTTATGGATTGTGCCGGTAAGCTTACGCAAAGCATGGGACATAAGGCGAGCCTGACTGCCTACCTGTGTTTCACCCATGTTGCCTTCCAGTTCGGACTGCGGAATGAGCGCAGCAACGGAGTCGATAACAATAATATCAACAGCACCGGAGCGTACAAGCATATCTGCAATGTCGAGAGCCTGCTCGCCGTAGTCTGGCTGCGAAATAAGTAATGCTTCAGTGTCTACACCAAGGCGGCGTGCATATGTAGGGTCAAGAGCATGCTCTGCATCAATAAAAGCAGCTGTTCCGCCCTGCTTCTGGCACTGAGCAATGGCATGCAGCGCAAGGGTGGTTTTACCGGAAGATTCCGGACCATAAATTTCTGTTACGCGACCTTTAGGAATACCGCCGATGCCCAATGCGAGATCGAGTGTGATTGAGCCGGTTGGAATAACAGGAATTGCGACATGTGCATCATCATTCAGCTTCATTACGGAGCCTTGTCCGTATTTTCGCTGAATAGTGCTCATTGCTGTGCTAAGAGCCTCACGACGCATGTCTTCCGGACTCATTGCGGATTTAGTAGCCATTTTTTTAATCTCCGTACAGGAAAGTGTTTTTTGGGGAGCGCTCATGGTGAATAGCAAATCGCTGAATCAGGGGCAATCTTCAAAAAAGTGCAACGTAGAATTAGGTACAGTAGGAAATACAGAATATCAAAAAAAGTAACATTCGAAAATCTTTATTCATTAAATCAGTATAATAGCTTTTGCAGAGCAAAACTAGCCTTGCTTTTCTATCTAATGAGCCTTATTTGGCGTGCATGGAAAAGGTAACGAAGCAATATGACGCCGTGGCATTATTATCCGGCGGACTGGATTCTCTGCTTGCTGTAAAGGTTATACAGGATCAGGGGCTTAGGGTTAAAGGGTTGCATTTTGTAACTCCGTTTTTTGGTAAACCTCATTTGGTACGCCGTTGGGAAAAATTATACGGCATGGAAATCGACGCAGTTGATGTTTCCGAAGAATATGTGCGTATGATGGTTGAGCGTCCTGTGCATGGATTCGGTAAAACGCTGAATCCGTGTGTAGACTGCAAAATTTTGATGCTCAGAAAAGCCCATGAGTTAATGGGTAAATATGGTGCCAAATTTATCATTTCCGGCGAAGTGATAGGGCAGCGCCCTATGTCGCAGCGTAGAGACACTCTTAATGTTATTAAGCGTGATGCAGACGTGCAGTCAGTGCTGCTTCGTCCTTTATGTGCGCTGTGTCTCGATCCGACTCCGATGGAAGAGTCCGGACTTGTTCAGCGCGACAAGCTGCTTGGACTCTTCGGGCGAGGTCGTAAAGAGCAACTTAGGCTTGCAGAGCACTACGGCTTTACGGAAATTCCTTCTCCGGGGGGCGGCTGTAGATTGACAGAGCGCGAAAATGGTCGGCGGTACTGGCCTGTGCTTAAGTATTCACCAAAACCTTCTGTTGCCGATTTTAAATTAGCTAATGTTGGACGTCAGTACTGGTCTGGCAAGCATTGGATGGCTGTCGGTAGAAATCAGATGGACAACGAATCCCTTCTTAAGATAAAGCTGGATACAGACCTTGTTTTTAAGGTGGTTGATTTCCCTGGACCTATTTCAATTGGTCGCCAGTTTGAGGGAGCACCGTGGTCTGATGAGGTGATTGCAGATGCAGCAGCTTGGGCAGCATCGTATTCTCCAAAAGCAAAAAAAGCTGGCGTTCCTGTTCAAGTAAGTGTAGTAACTAAAGGCAAGGAGAACGAAGAAGAACGTATCCTTACTGTTACTCCATTGCGAGAAACACCAATGGGCTGGGCAGAATGGCTCTGGCCTGATGCAAAAGAAGAAATACGCGCTGAGGCTCGTGCCCGCGCGAAATAATAGAATTTCCTGGATGATTCGTCAGCCTTTGATACATAGGCAGAATCAATACTATCACATGCAGGCACCTTGCCGTTGTCACCAAAGGGGATTGAGTTGCTCCTGACGGCGGCTGCCATATCCTTTAATTAAAGGATTTTGCAAGGTCTCATCGGTAACGGTCAATCCGGGGTAATGTTAGAGAGTCTTTTCAGTACGCTGAACAGGCTCTCTTTTTTTATGGTCTTTTGTTGGATGCTGTATTGCCTGCATATCAGTGTTAATACCATGTAGGGATGAGAAGTAATAAAGAAAAAACATGCTTTTGCCGTATACCATCTACTTTCTGTAGTTATAATACATTTCTACTACAGTGTTCATGTGGGGGAGTGTGAGAATTACTCGCTCTACAAATTTGAAGAAATGCTGTAACTGTATGAAGTATTTCTCAAGTTACTACTGCCAGTTGTCAGGTATGACAAATTGGAATGCCTAATGTGAGTAAAAAGACTTGAATGCAACAGCGTTGCGAACTACAACGGGGACAAGAAATAACAAAACTGTAAAACTTGTTGAGGTGGAAAATGACGTCTCCTGTGAAAAATCGTGATGGGTTCGCCACTGCTCTTGGTGTTCTCACTGCGACATTAGGCTCAGCAGTTGGCCTTGGTAACATTTGGAAATTCCCGTACATGACAGGCGAAGGCGGCGGTGCTGCTTTCCTGATCGTATATTTGCTTGCGACGCTTGTGGTCGGACTCCCTGTAATGATTAGTGAAATTATGCTTGGTCGTAAGGCTCGGCAGAATGCCATTGGTACATGGCACAAAATTGCTCCTGGTTCACCGTGGTTCCTCGTTGGTTGTGCTGGTGTTCTGGCTGCTTTTTGTATCATGGCGTTCTACACAGACGTAGCAGGATGGGTTTTTGCCTTTGTTGTAAAAGCGGCTTCCGGTCAACTGAACGGTCTTGACAAATCTGTAGGTGAAGCAGCATTCGGCTCCATGGTTTCTGATCCTTTCGGTTCATTAGCATGGCAGTGGTTTGTACTTGCTCTTGTTGCATTTATTCTCATCGCTGGTGTTTCTAAAGGTATTGAAAAAACAACAAAAATTTTGATGCCAGTGCTGTTCCTCATGCTGTGTGCAATCTGTGTGCGCTCTCTTATGCTGCCAGATGCCAGCAAAGGTCTTGCTTTTCTTTTTGCACCTGATTTTTCCAAGATTACTGTAGAAGTTGTACTCAATGCTATGGGGCTTGCATTCTTCAAGCTTTCTCTCGGCATGGGCACTATGATGACCTACGGTAGTTACTTCCTTGATGAAGCAGACATTCCGAAAACGACTATGCGAGTAATGCTTGCAGACCTTACCGTTTCTATGCTTGCAGGTATCGCTATTTTCCCGGCTGTATTCAACTACGGCTTGGAGCCTACAGCAGGTCCGGGTCTGGTATTCATGACAATGCCAGCTGTATTCAGCGCGCTTCCTGCTGGACAGCTTTTCATGACATTGTTCTTCGTGCTCACATCCGTTGCCACTATCGGCGCTATGTGTTCCCTGTTCGAAGTACCTGTAGCATTTCTTATTGAAACTATCCCTTCCTGTTCCCGTAAAGTTGCAACAATTGCTGTTGCTCTCGGTATCGGGCTTTGCGGTGTGCCTGCAACATTGTCATTCAGCACGTTTGCGGATGTTACGTTTTTTGGCAAAAACTTCTTCGATCTCTATGACTTCCTCAGCTCAAATATTCTCCTGCCAACTGGTGGCGCGTTTATCTGCCTGTTCGTAGGCTGGGTATGGGGTTGGGAACGCTCTAAAGAATGCCTTAGCAATGGTGGTGCTATTGCCAACGAAGGTGTACTCAAAGCTTGGTTCTTCCTTGTAAAATGGGTCACTCCGATTCTTGTATTTATTGTACTGCTCAAAGGGCTTGGTGCATTTTAGGTCTGAGTGCTTTATCATGCGGCTTGAAGCTTGATGCTTCAAGCTGAAGAATCCGTATAGTAAAAAGAAAGGCTGTCCTTTGTAATGAAGGGCAGCCTTTTTTATTAAAAGCAGAGTGGCAATATAATCGCATTACATCCTTGACGGCTCCTTGGTATGGTGGATTGATTCTCGACCACCAAACCGCAGGACGTCCTATGCCCAAAAAAACAGTCTCTGATGCTGAAAATGTTACATGGTACAAAGATGCGATTATTTACGAGCTGCACATTAAATCGTTTTACGACTCTAATGGTAGCGGTAAAGGGGATATTCAGGGGGTTGTAGACAAGCTTGACTATCTGCAAGATTTGGGAGTCACCGCCATCTGGTTGTTGCCTTTCTTTCCGTCACCGTTGCGGGATGACGGCTATGATATTCAAGATTACATGAATGTTAATCCCGACTACGGGACAATTCCAGATATAAAAAAGCTTATCCGCGAAGCACACAAACGTGATTTGCGCGTTATTATTGAGCTGGTTTTAAATCATACATCAGACCAGCATGAATGGTTTAAACGTGCACGCCTAGCTCCTGCCGGTTCTTCTCATAGGAATTTTTACGTCTGGAGTGATACTCCGGATAAGTATTCTGATGCACGAATAATTTTCAAGGATTTCGAGCCTTCTAATTGGAGCTGGGACCCTGTTGCTAAGGCGTACTACTGGCATAGGTTTTATCATCATCAGCCGGATTTGAATTATGAGAACCCGCAGGTGCACAAAGCCGTGTTTAAGGTATTCGACTTTTGGTTTAAAATGGGCGTGGATGGTGTGCGGCTCGATGCTGTTCCCTATCTTTATGAAGAAGAAGGGACAAATTGCGAAAATTTACCAAAGACATTTGCATTTTTGAAAAAACTCCGTGCCCGCTTGGATGAACGATATACGGGACGCATGCTCCTTGCGGAGGCAAACCAATGGCCGGAAGATGCTGCAAGATATTTTGGCGATGGGGATGCCTGCCATATGTCTTTCCATTTTCCGTTGATGCCTCGCATGTTTATGTCAATTGAAATGGAAGACAGATATCCTATTATTGATATTTTAGAACAAACTCCGTCGATACCGGAAAATGCACAATGGGCGATTTTTTTACGCAACCATGATGAACTGACGCTTGAGATGGTAACGGATGAAGAGCGCGACTATATGTACCGAATGTACGCGCGTGACCCCAAGAGCAGGATCAATCTTGGCATCCGTCGCAGGCTTGCGCCGCTTTTGGGAAATGATCGGCGTAAGATAGAGTTGATGAATGTAATGCTGTTCTCCATGCCGGGAACTCCGGTATTGTATTATGGTGATGAAATATGCATGGGCGATAATTACTATCTTGGTGATCGCAACGGGGTTCGTACGCCGATGCAGTGGAGTGCAGACCGAAATGCAGGTTTTTCCAGAGCCAATCCGCAAAGTCTTTTTTTACCTGTAATTATTGACCCTGAATATCATTATGAGGCCATTAATGTAGAAACCGCGCAATGCAGTAAATCATCTTTGTTCTGGTGGCTGAAAGGGATAATTGCAATGCGGAAAAAATATCCTGCATTTGCACGAGGCTCTGTGTCTTTTTTGATGCCGGATAATCATAGAGTTCTGGCGTTTATTCGTTCTTACAATGAGCAGAATATTTTGATTGTCTGCAATTTATCACGTTTTCCACAGGCAGCCTCACTAGACCTTTCGGGCTATGAAGGGTGTGAGCCTATTGAACTTATGTCGCACACGAAATTTCCTATGGTGCGGACGGCAATGTATGACCTTACATTGAACCCGCATGGTTATTTCATGTTCATTTTACATAGGAACGTCGATGAGGAAGTAGCGCGGTCCGAAGTGGTTCCGACTATCGAATCTTCCACAACAGTTAATATGTTTGACGAAGACTTCAGAAGCGGACTTGAAGGTGTGCTACCAGCGTACTTTATTCGAAGGAATAAAATTATTGGCAGTAATGCAATATTGCGGGAAATCTCCATCCGTGAGGCTTTGCCGTTTGGCAGCGAAACAGAGCAGTGCTGGCTTCTTGTTGTAGAAATTCGTTTTATGCAAAAACCGCCAGAGCTATACACATTGTTTGTCAGTAGGGTAGAAGGCGCAGCCGCGACGGATATCATTACAGCTCGAACGTCTGAGTTAATCTGTGTTGTGACTAATGAAGGCGAAGAAGCTGCACTAGTGGAAGGTTTTATAGAGGGCTGGAGCTGCGATTCTTTTATTTCGCTATATAAACAGGTGAAGTCTGTTTCCGGTAGAAACGGTGTCTTTACTGTATTGCAGGATAGACGCAGATTGCCTGTGTTCAAACATTGTCTTGGATGGTGGAAAGATTATCCTGAATCCAGTGCTGTTATCTGTGGGGATGACTTGTTCTTTCGGATGTACCGAAGGTTAAGCGATGGCATTAATCCTGATGCTGAAATGTTGGAGCATCTGTCCGTTAACTGCCATTTCCCTAATGTGCCGCGGTATTTTGGGGCAGTTAAATATGTATGTGAACGTGGTGATGAACATTATATAGGGGCGTACAGTCAATATACGCATTCTGAATCTGATGTAATGCAGATGGTCGTAGATAGTATTACGCGATTTTATGAAGAGCGGTTGACTATTGATAGTACGATAGAGAAGGCTCCAGAGGAGCTGGACGCCGATGTGTATGAGATTGCATTTGAACGCCCAGATTTGAACAACGCAGAAGTGTTGACAGATGCTGATGTGACTGTGTTCACCCTGCTGGGGAAAAGGCTGGGTGAAATGCATCTGGCATTGGCGAGAAAGAATTCAGGAAAGCATTTTTCTCCAGAAGCGTATTCCAAGCTGTATGCCCGTTCTGTTTATCAAAGTGTCCAGAGCGTTATGAAACGCACCATGGAGCGCCTACATCGCAACAGAGGGAAGTTGAGCAGTCATGTTATTCCGCTGGTCGATCAAGTGCTGGAGCGTAAACAAAAGCTACTGAGTGATGCGAAGCAATTTCTTGAACATCGCTACAATTGTAAAAAAATACGACTTCATGGCAGCCTACATTTACGCAGGATTTTTTATACGGGTAAAGATTTCCTTTTTGTAAATTTTGAAGGGCAGAAGTACCGCTCGTTTACTGCCCGCAGGCTAAAAGACAGTGGTCTACGAGATGTGGTTGATGTGCTGGACTCATTACAGGATACCGTACTGCGAGTATTGTATGATGCGTCGTTTATTCGATCTGAAGACAAAGAAAAATTGGAAATATGGGCTGAGGTATGGCGCAGACACGCAGGTGGAGTATTTTTGCGCAGCTATGCAGAAACAGTATCAGAAAGTAAGCTTTTGCCGGATGATGCTGAGGCACTGCGATGCATGGTTGATGTTTTTTGTATGCAGAAAAAGTTTAATGATTTGCGACAATTTGAATCTATGAATGTGGCAGAACTGGAAATAGCTTTGAGGGGCGTGCTTAATATGCATTGTCCGCAATCTGCAACAGAGTGCGATCACAAGAATAAATAATATAGCTGGTTAGCATGAAAAAACGGTCTGCAAATAAAATGCAGACCGTTTTTTATTGGAATAAATATTGCAAAAATATTTACAAAGTACTGTATTGGGCAAAATATGCCAGCCAGACAAATGGCTGAAGGTTTCGCTAGAGAAAAAAAGAAAAATGCCGAAGAGTAATTAGGCAAAAATTTCTTCTTTTGTTACTGCCTCTGATTTGATTCTATCAAGCAGTTCAGCGAGTGTTGCTTTTACATTCTCGCGAATGTCGCCAGCAACAATAAGGTACATTACATCATCACCGGGTTTGAAATCACCTTCATATGCCTCTGTGATGATTCGGTAAATACCTTCATTTTGTTCAAGTTCTTTACGGATGCTTTCAATTTTATCGTAATCATGACGAACACGGATAGCTTGGACTTCTTGCCTGTTTTTGCGAGACCAGCCGCGTACAGTGCCGTTATGAATAAGTGTCATGCCGACATTTTCGGCAAAACCCGGGTCTTTTTTTAGTTCAGCCAGAGTTCTGGTAATGTCCATAAGTCCTCCCAAAAGTAATGGTGAAAGGTAGATATGCCTCATTTATCAAACTTGCTCAAGAAACTTCCAATGTTTCAGGAATCCCGAATGGTAGCCACTGGTTACGGAATGTGGATTAACTGGAATGGTGAACTTAATCCGGCAGTAGTGCAAACATTGCAGGACTACGGTGGATTGCAGGTAGAAGTGGATAGAGACCAAGCATTATGGTTCTTCTTTAGTTCAGACGTTTTTTTGGCTGCTGCCAGATTAAATGTATGGGCAAAATTCAATACGCTCCAACTGTATGCGCAAATTGTTCCTGCAAAGTTGTTGTTCAGCCCAAAACGTGAAATTTCGTTTTCGTTAGACCCAACACTCACTGCCCAGTCTATTATTGTACCGGATACGTGCCAGATTTGGATACATCCGAAATGCCGTGGTGATGGCAACGGTTTGCCTGGACTGACATTTAAGCCGGAAGAATCTCGTTCCGGTTTGGCTCCCGTAGAATGGGTATCTCTTATTGTTGACCCACGATTGCCATATCAATCCACATTAGGGTGGTATGGGGTTATTAAACCTCTTGGCAATACAATGGAGAAAAATTTTCTTGAGGGCTGGCGAAATTATTCCGGCGAGATTAAAAAGTTATTTGAACGGGTTAATATTAAGTTCCTTGTTCAGGATTCGTATCTGGTTTTTCATTTAGAAAACTTGCAGATGCTCCGGCAATGGACACGCGAGCATCTGGCGCTGGTCGATGAGCTGAAAGCTACAGACCGCGACTTATATTGGCCTGCTGTTGTGGCGGTAACCAATAAGCGCGGCGTCAATTTTACGCCTGATCTTCCCAAAAGAATGGGGCTTGATTGGAACCAGCTTGTTCCTGACTTTCCACATATGAGCTTCCGTTCCGGTTACTTGCTCGGGCGTGCTTTTGAAGTGCATGATGTAAACTTCTCGTTAGATGCAAACAGCGTTGATGACTGGTGCAAAGTCACAATGGCTGTCGATCATTCCGAAGAAAGTGGCATGCTCCCGATTCGAACTTCAAAGCATCTTACTGCTGGTAACCATGACCATTGTTTTTATTGTGGTATGCGGTCGCACACATCACCGCAATGCCCGACTCGTTCTTTAACAAAACTTACGCCGAAGGTGTGGAGCGAACTCGCCTCGTTGGGTTTTGAAGAGTTCAACAAAGGTTTTGAAACTATTGAAGCAACCCTTGGAACAAAAGATCCTGAAGGATTGCAAAAAATTCAGGCTTCAAAAAGTTATGACGGTGTTTTGCTGAATGCCGTGTATGGTGTGAACGAGATTTCACAATTGCGCATGATGCAGCACATGTGGTTGTGTCGGGGAAAAGATTTTGCAAAAGGTCTTGAAGAGGTCGTACCGCGTGATGAAAACCCAGTGTGGAGCACTCTTAGCTGCATGCTCGCAGGTGATTTGCTGGTGGCAGACAAGGAACTTGCTAACCTTGCGATTCGTGCTCCGCGTGATGCCAGACCACGCATGCTCGCCGGTTTTGTTGCTATGGAACGCGGAGATGACCATAAAGCAATGATGATGTGGAAAGAGGCTGAAATTCTTTCTACAACTATGATGAAGCAAGCGTATTGTGTGTTCTTGCAAGCTCGTCTACTTGAATACACCTCGCAGTTCCAAAAAGCTTCTGAATTGTACAGCCGTGTGTTGCGCATGTGCCCAACCATGCATGATGCACAGTACCGAAAATCTGTATGTCAGGTAAAAATCGGCTTTGCAGAGCAGGCAATGGCTTCGCTCATTTCTCTTGTGAAAGAGACTCCGCACTATTTCAACAGGGTATTGATTGATCCTGAGATGGAACGTGGACACATTCAGGTTTTGTCAGCGTTATATCACCCTTGGATTGAAGCGGAGAATCAGGTTGAAAAAGCGGTTGATGAGCTTGGCAGGCTAAAAAAAGAAGTGCATGAATGGTTTGATGAAGGGAGTCCGTTTTTTGTCAAAAGCATGAAGCGGATTGATAGGATGACTGCTGCCAGTGATGTAAAAAACTATGTCTCTTTCATGATTATCCTTCAGGGGTGCAAAGGGCTGGCAAAAGATTTAGAGCGGTATATTACGAAAGAAACCGCAACACTGAAGAACAGATTTCAGGATCAGCGAGAGAGGCTGCGATATATTAGGGAAGAGGCAGCATGGTTTCCGTTCCCGCGTGCTCTTGTTGAGTTTAATAAAAACTACAATTTATGCGCTGCAAATATCTCGTGGGCGTTGAAGACACATTTTCAGGTCGCAGATATTTTTAAAAAGGCACAGATTGTTGCTGATACAGAGGAAAAACGACTTGAAAAGCTTGAAAAGCGTCTTAAGTTTTTGAAAGTTGTTAGGGACTCAACATTATTTATGCTTATTATGTCCCGTACCTTCTTCTGGATTGAAGTTGTGTTTATGTGCATTATTGTTGTCGCGTTGCCTCTGACGATGTTTTATGGAGAGCAATCCGGCATGGAATGGGCAACTGGACTACTCTTTAAAGAAAAGTGGAGTATCCAGAAACAATTGATTCTCGGGTTCTCGATTTTTGCAATTGTCCTTTCGTGTTTCCGGACAGCACTTGTATTCGACAAAGTTCGAGAAAAGTACTTCAATAAAGCGCGTGGGCTTGCTTGATGGCATTATGCGTTTCGGCAGCCCTGTTGCCTAGCATCAATATAAAAAAATCCTCTGTACCAGTTCAGTACAGGGGATTTTTTTATGAAGATGTTGTTTGATCCGAGACTATAAATTCATCTGCGAAGGCAAGAGGGCAGAGGAAAGTAAACTGTAGACGCAAAAAAAGCCGATTCAATGAATCGGCTTAAATGCATTTGGAGCGGGAAACGAGATTTGAACTCGCGACTCCAACCTTGGCAAGGTTGTACTCTACCACTGAGTTATTCCCGCTTTTGAATGGAGGCGACATCCGGATTTGAACCGGAGAATGGAGATTTTGCAGACCTCTGCCTTACCGCTTGGCCATGTCGCCTCAAAAGAGAAAATTTAATTTTAAAATGGAGCGGGAAACGAGATTTGAACTCGCGACTCCAACCTTGGCAAGGTTGTACTCTACCACTGAGTTATTCCCGCTCTTGAGTGGAGGCGACATCCGGATTTGAACCGGAGAATGGAGATTTTGCAGACCTCTGCCTTACCGCTTGGCCATGTCGCCTCAAA